>WJIM01000101.1 GCA_014730285.1 Candidatus Zixiibacteriota bacterium | reverse complement strand
TCGACGCAGGTGTATATATTATGTTTAGTTTCTTTATGCAATCATATCTCATCACCTCCTTCAAATCGGCGGAGACGGGTCCGGCAGCAGCATTGCCCCAACCTCAAGCATTAAACCGAACCCGTACCGCCGCCTTGCCTCATGAAAGGAGCGTTAAGTGAAGCTGAACTGCTGCGTAATTCGGGTTTACGCAGAGCCAGCGCGCGTCGATTATGATTACCGACAACCACAAGCCATCCAATGGGATAGGAGTATAGAAGGTTTTTTAGCTGTCAGAACCGGCTATATATTATTGCAACGGATGTACCAATATTGAACAATGCGGACATGAGATTTTTAACTCTCATATCTCACAACAACTTAGACTTGAATATTTACGAATAGAGGTCTGTGAAGGTATAGCGAGGGAATTACGCGATTACGCAGCAAAAATCGCCTAAAATCGGCTTAAGCTAATATACTCTAACAGGATAACAGGTGCGTAACACCCTCATTAGGCAACTGCGTAATTACGCAGTAAACAAATTTTGCCTGTCAAAGATATAACTATGCCAAAGAAGGATATCGGATATGGTATGTGATAAAGCAGTTATTAGAAAGTATATTTTCTGATCCAGTTGCGGACTGTGCCGTCGCTGACGCCCAGGCGTCGAGCGGTTTCGCGCCTGTTCCAGTTGGTGTCCTCGAGAGTACTCATAAACATTTCGCGGCTGTCCTGCTCGACATGCTGCTCGACTATTTCCAGCATCTCTTCAATGTCTCCATGCGCCAGCACCCATATACGCTTCAGCTCCGCACGAAGCTCGCGCACATTTCCCGGCCAGCACTGCTTTGCCAGAAGGCGGCAGGTTTCCTCGATCTCCCGATTGTACTCGCCGTTTTCGGGAAATCCTTCCAGCGACTTCATGAAATGCAATGCCAGATCGGGCACATCATCGGCGCGATCATTCAAAGGCGGCAGATGAATATGCAGCTCCTTTATGCGGTGGTAGAAATCATTGCGGAAACGATTTCGCTCGAGTTCCTTTTCCATATCATGATTGGTGGCGCAGATCAGCCGGAAATCGATCTCCCTGATTTTATTTTCTCCGAGCCTTCTCACACGATGCGTTTCCAGCACCTCCAGAAGCTTGGCCTGGAAGACAAGGCTGGCATCGACGATTTCGTTTAAATACAGCGTACCGTCCGAGGCCATCTCGATCAATCCCTGGCGTGCATGGTGCGCGCCTGTGAATGCTCCTTTGGCATACCCGAACAGCTCGGCCTCGACCATATCATTGGGGATCGCGGCGCAATTTACCATCACGAACGGCCCTTCTCGTCCGCTGTGATGATGGATGTACTGCGACAGAAGATCCTTGCCGGTTCCGGTATCGCCGGTCAGGAGCACGCTGATATTATGCGGCGCGAGCTGCTCGGCCTGCGCGACAATTTCACGCATACGCTTGTTTTTGGCGATGAATACCGGCGCGGAATCATCATCCTTATCCTGAACCAGCCAGGTCGACTGCCCGGTGCGGAGGTCCTTGCTGATTTCGTCGATCTCCTCCAGACGCTTGCTCACACCCATTTCGCTGAAAAGAGCATGGGCGCTGGAAAGATAACTGAGGCGCTCATCTTTTTCGAATGCAGGTGACTTTCCGCAGGCAAAACAGGTCTGCGCCAGCTCGTAGCGGGCGCCGATCCTGCGCAGAAGTTCGGAGGAGCGGCTGAAGTAGTCGCGTGCTTTTGCATTGTCTTTTTTCGCGGCACAAATCTGGCCGTAGGCGCGCCACAAAGCTCCCAGCTCCTTTTTCTCATCGATCTTTTTGATTGCCTTCTCGGCCTTAACTGCTGTTTTCTCCGCAAGATCAATATCGCCCTGAGCAATGTAGACGTCAGTCAGCATGCGGTTGGTTTGAGCAACCGCCGAGGCTGTCAGCTCGGGCATATCCAGGACCTGGCGATAATATTCAGCAGCTTTGGAGTAATTGCCTCGGAAATATTCATTCAATCCCAGGTACTCCATACAGACTTCAATATCATGCGCAATATCAAGTTTGCCAAGAATCTCATTTGATTTATTGAGATATGATAAGGCATTAATATGGTCCAGTTTAAAAGTGCTTAACATCCCATAGATCTGAAATAAGTTGGATTTTGAGTAGGTATCAAGCAAGTTTTCTTCCATTGATTCCAGAATATCTTTGACCTCATTGAAATCACCAGAAATAAGCATAACCCTTGCTAAGTTTCTTCTGGTTATATAAAGTTCATCAATGTCATTTATTGTTTTTATATTAATAGATTCTTCCTGTCTTAAAACCTCTATACTCCTGTGTAAATTGCCCAGGATAAAATGAATACGTGCCATATTGCTTAATGGATGCAATATCTCATTATATTTCCTGATTCGCTTATAATACACATATGCTTCATTGAAGGTCTCCAATGCGGCAGTCATGTCACCCATTCTCATTCTGACACTACCAAGAACATTTTTTATTCGGGCATAGAGTAGATGATCACTTGTATTTGCAAGTAGAAATAGAGCAGTTTTTAACTTATAGCATGCTTTTTTATATTCACCGGTTCGCCAAAAGCAAATACCCCACTTATAATATGCATCTGCTATTTCCATCAATGAGAGCTCAGGTTTAATTTGCTTGAAAGAGCATTTTAGCCTCTCTGATGCCTGACCAAACTCTTTTTTATCCACCAGTTCAGTTATTTGTTGTAAATATGTTGTCTTTTTCATTGTTTTGCCCCTCATCATTTATATTTATCTTCCCAGCCGTCATTATCCCCATTGTCCCTGTCACTGACCTTGGTATCCGGATTGGGATTGGTGCTGGATTTGATGATGTTGTCGTCTCCGTTGTCCGGGTACGGATCGAAGGGAAGAACTATCGGTGTCCATGGGATATTCAGCTTTAATCCGAAGAAGAAACCGAACTTGTAACTGATTCTGTCTGGCTTTTCGGGGACTTTATGGCTCTTATCTATGACGGTTGGGGTTTGCGATTTGACGGCGTTCGGTTTGGCGGTTTTGATATTGTCTGCTTTAAGCGCTGACATTCCCATCAGCATAAATGCAAAGCAGACCAGCATTATAACTATAAAAGACTTTTTCACTTTTGTGCTCCTTTATATGAGGCTTTATCGAAATCTATTTAATGCGCCAATTCAGTTATCTTTCGTAGGTATGCTGTTTTTCTCATCACTTTGCCCCTGTCATTTATATTTCTCTTCAAAGCCGTCATCATCCCCGTTGCCCCTGTCGCTGATCCTGTTATCCGGATTGGGATTGGTGCTGGATTTGATGATGTTGTCGTCGCCGTTATCCGGGCATGGATCGAATGGAAGAACTATCGGTGTCCACGGGATATTCAGCTTTAATCCGAAGAAGAAACCGAATTTGTAACTGATTCTGTCTGGCTTTTCGGGGACTTTATGGCTCTTATCTATGACGGTTGGGGTTTCCGATTTGACGGCTTCGGATTTGGCGGCTTTGATATTGTCTGCTTTAAGCGCTGACACTCCCACCAGCATAAATGCAAAGCAGACCAGCATTATAACTATAAAAGACTTTTTCACTTTTGTGCTCCTTTATGTGAGGCCTGTGAAAGGGGATAATCAGGTGCAATATCGATCCGATGAAATACCACCGTTTATTTAAACACTATCCCCCGGCAAAATATTTATCTTTATCCCATAGATGACTGGCAAAGATGCACCGAATATCTATGATTCTTACATCATTAATAAAACCCACAACTCCAAAAGTCAATAGTTTTTTACAAAATCTGTAAAAAAATGACTATTCAATTTAACAACCCAAAATAAAAAAAGCGCGGCGCATATTGTATGCGCCACGCTTTGAATAAAAATATTCTGTGGACTTCTTACTCGGTTTACAGAAGGGCTTATTTAATCCTGCATAAAAAACGAATAAACAAATGAGCCAATTATTGCGGTAATTGCACCAACCACAAAACCGATTATTATTCCCTTTTCGATTTTCTTTTTTTCTTTTGGATTTTGTTCTGTCATATCTATAGCCAATCAAAAAGTTTTTTTATATCAAAATATTCTTAAAATAAGCCAAATTCCTCTCTGCAAATCAATTACTCTTTTATTATCCATTTTCCGCTTGACAGGCATCCGGTAATTCCGATATCTAAGCATAGAAAGCATGTCATCCGTTTGGGAATTTAGATTGACCGATTCAATTCCAGACCCCCGGACCGGGGAGTCGATATCCCGGGGTCCGAGGATCTGAAAAGATTATATGGGGCTCTGCGCTCCCGTTATGCCCTCGTGTCTAACCGGAACTGTGTTCTGTTGCAGGTATACTTATTCCGGCATTATAGACGGGCAATAGCGGGGCGGAGCCCCATCAATAAAGACATAATTGATAATCCAGACCGCATCGCTGACATTAACGGCACAATCGCCGTTGGCATCTCCCAGAGCAAAATACGGCTGCGGTTCCGGGCCGCCTACGAAAACATAATTGATTAGCCAAACAGCATCCGAGACGTTGACAGCGCAATCATCATTAGCATCGCCCGCCTTGGCTATCAGGAAAGCCCTTAATGCATTTAGCCGACCATGACCATAAGCATTATCCCTGCCCTTGGTTCCAATGTCATTTGCGGAGTTATAAAGTAAATCGAATAGCGGTTGAGCCGACATGCCTTTATCGATTAAGTCCGTCCTGTAGCACAGAACTCTTGCAGCTACACCTGATACAAGCGCTGCGGCCACAGATGTTCCACCGTAATGACAGAAGTAGTCGGGGTCGCCATTACACTGTGATCCATCATTAATCCCTGCTGTGCCGCTCAAATCGAAGGACCATATATCAAGTCCCGGGGCAACGATATCAAGCTCCGAACCATGGCCGCTCCAGGATGGCACGTTATCATTACGATCGGTCATGCCAACTGCACAAACGCTTGGCAGATTTGCCGGAAACTCCACACTGCCTGAATTTCCCGCGGAAAAGAATACCGGCGTACTGTGCTCATACATAAATTCAAGCTCGTTTGCTATCGTGCCAGCGGAATCGACACAAAAGAAGGGACAGCAGACGACATCCGCATTCAAGGGAAATCTGTGAGCAGCTTTAAGAGCTTTGAGAATAGTAGTTGGGGACCAAACTCCATTATCATCACAAAACCTGATCGGTTTAATCTTTATATTGTTTGACAATCCGGATAGGCCAATCGAGTTATCGATAATCGGGGCAATAAGCCCAAGCTCCATAGTGCCATGCCAACATCGTGGCGCATCATCAGGGCATGTATTGATTGGATCATCGGTTGGAATTGTATCCTCGTAATTATCGCTCCAAATATTTGATCCGGCTACGTTAATCGGCGCCCACAGATAATTTTCAGGCAAATCCTCATGGTCCATCTCAAAGCCCATATCGATAATCGCAATCCTGATCTGCCAGGCAGTATCGAAATTCCACTCCAATGCTTCCGGAAAATCAATATCGGCATCGGGAGTGCCGCCGCCCTGACCAATATTATGCAGATGCCATTGCTCCGCGAAATACGGATCCTGGGGTTCTGCCAACAGATTGTCATAATTGCAGAGGAAATCGGGATGAGCAAGCCGGCAGGGTGAATTTTCTGTAAGCGTGTTTGCAATCTCGATAATATTCTGGTCGGTCGATCCCAGAAATTCCAGTACATAATAGTATGGTTCTTCCGTGCCAATCACATGGCCTATTGTCAGACCATAGGCAGAGACCAATGTTTCCACATCCTCATAAAGCATTCCATCCTCAAATAGGGCAACTATACGGTTATTTAGATAAAGAGGGATAGTATCTCTCTTCATAATAATTGGATTGACCATGAAGACCTCTTCATTCTGTCTGAGAGTATCCATGACCGTCTCCAAATCATAGCCGGGCTCTATCCTGTAGGTATGAAACCGGCCCCCAATCGGCTTAAAATCATAATCCAGGGTTAGAAAATCATAAACTTGAGCCAGCCAGGCCGCATGGAGGTTATTCAAAGTATCCATGCGCGCTGCGATTAGAGTATCATTGTAATCAGCGCTGACCTGGTGATTGTCGAGATAATAATAGAAGTAATCGCTTTCGGCTTTAAGTGTGACGGAAAAGGCCGCCAGCAATAAAAATATCATTCCTGTTGTTTTAATGGTTTTCATTTTTCAATCCTTTCGATTTGCATAAAGTTAACGTTTAGGCCCGATTTCCATAGGACCAACAAAGTGATCCATATCGGGCCAGAGCATTTTGGTGATTTCGCGCGTCTTCAGGTCAATAACCAAGACAGTGCCCGGCCAGCCATACGTTCCCGAGGCCGCATAGAGCTTATCGCCGGTGGGGGTAACCCTTACCCACCCCAGCCTGAGATGTTCGAAAGGGTTTTCGGTGTAGCCATAGGTGGAAATGGTATGCAAGATGGAGCCGTTCTCTGGATCACTAATAAAGACCGCGCCTGGCTCAGGACCTTGGTCGCCCCATGGACCCTCGACATGATAAAGCTCCTTGCCATCCGGGGATAAGCAGAGCTGGCCGAATGGAGAGTTTCTACCATATTCCCAGACTATCTGATGGCTATCCATATCAAAGCACCGCAAAGTATAAGATCCGTGTACTTCAAATGCTTGAGTTGATACATACAGTCTTTTGCTATCCGAAGAGATATCAAAGTCCCAAAAGGCTAAGTGATTGCCCTCCTTATCCTTCAAATACCAACGATCAAGAATCTGCCTGTTGCGGTAATCATAAGTAATAAACAGATCGGCGGACACTGGCGTGTTTACCTGACTGGCTATATAGAGCAATCCTAGTCGATCATCCAGCATGGTTTTTACCTTATTTCCAATGGAATCGGTGCCAATGCATTTAAAATCAGGAAGGCTGTAGAAATACAGCATATCGTTTTGGGTTGCAATCAGCAGATTGTCATTGCATGCGAATCTGCTGCCATAAGCTGAATCGAGATGCAGCATCGGCTCCAGGGTCTGAGCATCAAAGATAATGGAATGCGCAGGTGTGTAGTTCCAATCATTTACTACAAGATAACGCCCATCCTGCGAGACATCAAATATAGATCCCCGTCCCAGGCTGTATGTGCTATCGACCAGTGAGTCGGTTTCGGTGTCGAATTGATATATCTTGCCGTTGTTATCAGCTACATAAAGATATCCCTTATAGACCTCAGGCGAATCTTCTACGGGACAGGTGGGGCAGTCCTCGGAGCAGGAAGACAGAAGAACTACACCCGCTATTAGCAGCATCAATACTCCTG
>WJIM01000100.1 GCA_014730285.1 Candidatus Zixiibacteriota bacterium | reverse complement strand
GATTTCTTCAAAAAGCACTTGAAATGATATGCGGCATATAGCAGGGGCGAAAAATCTGAATAAAAACGAGACACACAGGTATGAATAATGAAAACAAAAATATTCATACCTGTGTTATTTTATAGTGGCTGTTTTAGTTGACAAATCAGGGTTCTTTGTTCAATTTTCAATAGTTCAGCCATAGTATGAACCAAACCCAGAGGTCATAATGATCAAAAAAATATTTCTTATATTCGGACTGATCGGCGTTTTTATGGCAGGTCTGGCTGCCCAGACTGACATACCGGATCTGACCGATATACTCGAAAGAGATACCGCAAAGGATTCGTTAGTCCGGGCGGATACAGCCCGGGCCGAGGGCCAGGGCATGGTCAAGCTGTTGACCATCGACGGCCCTATCGGGCCAATCACTGTCCAGCTTATTGAAAAGGGCATTAGAAAGTCCGAAGAGGAAAATGCCGAGGCGCTGATTATCCTTCTAAACACACCCGGCGGTCTGACCGAATCCACCTGGAAAATTATTCAGGCCATTATGAATGCCAACGTACCGGTGGTCGTCTATGTCCATCCACAGGGGGCTCGTGCCGCCTCAGCGGGAGCCTATATCACCTACAGCGGTCATATTGCGGCTATGGCGCCTGCCACCAGCATGGGTTCGGCCTCGGTGGTATCCATGGGTTCGGAGATGGATTCGACCATGTACAAGAAGGTGACCAATGATGCTGTTGCAAACATGGTGGCTGTGGCACATAAGCGCGGCCGCAACGAGGCCTGGATTGAGAGGGCTATACGTGAGGCGGTTTCGATCTCCAGTCATGAGGCTGTCGATTCCAATGTTGTCGATCTGATCGCACAGGACATCGACGATCTCTTGCAGCAGATCGACGGCCGTGAGGTGGAAGTGTCGATGGGCTATCGCGTACTGAATACCGCCAATGCGACGAAAACCGAGGTCAAGAAGACATTTTCCGAGAAATTCCTTGAGATTATCACCAATCCCAACATAGCTTTTCTGCTCTTCTCTCTGGGCGGCCTGGGACTGGTACTGGAGCTTTATAACCCGGGCGCGATTCTTCCCGGAGTTGTAGGCGGTATATGTATTATCCTGGCCTTCTTCTCATTCCAGACTCTGCCCATAAATTACGCCGGATTGTTATTAATCTTGTTTTCAATAGTACTATTCCTGCTCGAAATCAAGGTTCCCTCTTACGGTATCCTTACGATCGGAGGAATAGTCTCTCTTGTACTGGGAGGCGTTATGCTTATAGATTCACCAGCACCATACCTCAGGGTTTCATGGTATGTAATCGCGGCAGTCGTTATAGTATTCGTCGGATTCTTCGGCTTTGCTGTCAGGTACGTGGTCAAGGCTCATCACAAGCAGGTGACCACCGGGAGCGAGGGACTGGTAGGTTTGATTGGCAAGGTCAAGCAGAAAATCGATCCCTCTGGCCTTGTACTGGTGGCCGGAGAGTTATGGCGCGCTAACGCCGATGAACCCATCGAAAAAGAAGAACGCGTAAAAGTTGTCAGTTCCGACGGTATGGCGATTAAAGTAGAAAAACATTCAGAATAAAAGGAGGATTGATGCCCCCAAGCTTAGCATTACCCATTACGATCGCTATAATAGCGCTGTTCATATTAGCCAATGCAATACGCATTCTGAAGGAATATGAACGAGGCGTTATCTTCAGATTGGGCCGTCTGGTCGGCACCAAGGGTCCCGGTCTGATCCTTTTGATACCGCTCATCGATAAAATGGTCAAGGTATCGCTGCGAATCGTGACTATGGATGTTCCGCCGCAGGACATTATCACCCGTGACAACGTCACGGTCAAGGTCAATGCGGTGATCTATTTCCGGGTCATGGATTCAAACAAGGCGGTTGTGGCGGTCGAAGATTATCTCTTCGCGACCTCACAGATCGCACAAACAACTCTGCGTTCGGTTTGTGGTCAAGTTGAGCTGGATGATCTTCTGTCCAATCGTGACGAGATCAATGCCAAGCTGCAGACGATCATAGACGACCAGACCGAACCATGGGGAATCAAGGTTTCGCAGGTTGAGGTCAAGAACGTCGACCTGCCCACCGATATGACCCGCGCTATTGCCCGCCAGGCTGAGGCCGAACGTGAAAGACGTTCCAAGGTTATTCATGCCGAGGGTGAATATCAGGCCGCTGAGAAGCTGGTACAGGCCTCGGAGAGGATGGAAAAATCGCCGATTGCCCTGCAGCTCAGATTTCTCGGCACGTTGACTGAAATTGCCACGGAGAAGAACTCCACGATTGTATTCCCGATACCGATTGACATAGTATCATCATTCATGAAAACCTATATTGAGGGTAAGAAAGAATAATTAACAATTATTTGATAAACCCCGGCGGCCGCCGGGGTTTATTGTTTTTATGAGCCAGTCAATTGATTCGGAAACAATCACGGGCCGCCGGCCGTTCTAACGAGTATTCTCAACCAAAAAGGAGGAATCATGATTAATCGAGATGACGCATATTTTATTCTGGTTGATGTTCAGGGCAAGCTGGCAAACCTGATGTACAAAAAATACAGGCTCTTCAAAAATCTTAAAATTCTCATAGCGGGATTAAGAAAACTCGACATTCCGATTATCTGGTCCGAGCAGTACCCCGAGGGCCTGGGCGAAACTGTGCCGGAAATAAAGGCGGCGCTGGACGGCCTGGAGCCGGCTTCCAAGAAGACCTTCTCGGTCTGCCGTAATCCGGAATTGATGCGCCAGATAGAATCGACCGGCCGCACCGAGGCTATTGTGGCCGGAATCGAAAGCCATGTCTGTGTTTATCAGACAGTGGCCGATCTGCTCGAGAAAGGTCACAAGGTAAGCATCGTCGGCGATGCGATATCATCCCGCACGAAAGACAACAAAGAAATTGGACTTCAGAAGATGCTGGACACTGGGGCCAAAATAACCTCGGTGGAAATGATTCTTTTCGAGCTTCTGGAAGTTGCCGAGGGGGATACATTCAAGGAGATTTCCAGATTAGTAAAATAATGCACTTGAAATGATTGCTCATATAGAACAACAATTTTCCAATATCCAGGAGGGGAAATAGATGAAAACCAGGGAAGAGATTATCAGGATTATAGACGAGGAGAATGTCCGCTACATCAGGCTGTGGTTTACAGATATACTGGGGCAGCTCAAGGGCATGTCCATCACGCGCGCCGAGCTGGAAGAGGTGCTGGATAACGGTCAGGGATTTGACGGATCATCTATTCAGGGCTATGTGCGAATCGAAGAGTCCGACCTCATGGCCTGGCCCGACTACAGAACCTTCAGGATAATCCCATGGGACATCGGCGGTGAGAAAGTCGCCATGATGTTCTGCGACATCAAAAACCCGGACGATACCCCCTATGAGGGCGACCCGCGCAATGCCCTGAATCGTATGATTGCAATTGGCGAAAAGGAAGGATACACTTTCAATTTCGGTCCCGAGCTGGAATATTTTTATTTCAAAAACAGCGGCAGCGTGGAATTCATGGATGCCGGCGGATATTTCGACTACTCCACTATTGACGAGGGAACCATACTCAGAAAGAGAACCTGCCGTCACCTGGAAAACCTGGGAGTGCCGGTGGAATGCTCCCATCATGAGGTCGCACCCAGCCAGCATGAGATCGACCTCAAATACCAGGAGGCGCTGGTGATGGCTGATTTCTGCCAGCTTTACCGCATGGTGGTAAGAGAGACTGCGCAGAAAGAGGGCTTTCATGCCACCTTTATGCCCAAACCAGCATACGGCGAAAACGGCTCGGGTATGCATATCCATATGTCGATATTCAAGGAAGGCAAAAATCTCTTTTTCTCTCCTGAAGGAGAATACAATCTTTCCGAGCTGGCCAAATCGTTTATGGCCGGGCTCCTGCATCATATAAAGGCAATCACGCTGGTTACAAATCAATGGGTGAATTCATACAAACGTCTTGTGCCGGGATACGAGGCGCCCTGCTATATTTCATGGGGACGCCGCAACCGTTCCTCATTGGTGCGGGTACCAATGTATCGTGTGGGCAAGGAGAAATCGACTCGAATCGAGCTGCGTTCACCCGATCCGGCCTGTAATCCTTATCTGGCTTTTGTAGCTATTATGGCGGCTGGTATGGACGGTATCAAAAACAAGTATGATCTCCCCTCACCGATTGAGGAAAACATCTTCCACATGACCGAGGAGCAGAAGCAAAATAAAAAAATCGAGGAGCTTCCCTCCTCTTTGGAGAACGCAGTACAAGAATTCAGCAAGAACGAATTGATGAGGGAGGCCCTGGGCGATCATATATTCGAGACAATGATTGCCAATAAGCTGGCGGAGTGGGATATGTATCGCACACATGTCTCCCAGTACGAGCTTGACAATTATTTGCCTATCCTGTAGGTTCCGGGCATGGATTTTGGGAGTATGATCGCTGCCCGAATCCGGGCATCGATATTAAAAGGGGATTTTACTGCAGAGGACACGTCTGGCCATTTCCTCGATGCGGCTAAAAATGAAAATTCCCGGCTGAATTGTATTATATCTTTTGCGGACAGCTATGCAGCCAAATCCGCGGAAATCATCCGGCAGAAGATTGCCAATGGAGTTAGACCCGGCAAGCTGGCCGGGGTACCAATTGTAATCAAGGATAATATAATTACTAAAGACCTGTGCACCACATGCGGCTCGTATATCCTTGAGGACTTCATACCGCCCTATAATGCATCCGTAATCAAAGCTCTTCTTGAGGAAGACGCGATTATCATCGGTAAGTCCAATATGGATGAGTTCGGCATGGGTTCATCCAACGAGCATTCGTATTTCGGAAAAGTACAAAATCCGATAAACCCGGAATATGTTCCGGGCGGGTCTTCCGGCGGCTCGGCCTGCGCGGTGGCAGCGGGGCTGGCGCCCCTGGCGCTTGGCACCGATACCGGAGGTTCGGTCAGACAGCCGGCCTCATTCTGCGGAATAGTGGGATTGAAACCGTCTTACGGTGCAGTTTCTCGCTATGGCCTGGTGGCATTCGGATCATCACTCGATCAGATCGGGCCGATGGCACGCAATGTTGAGGACTGCGCTTTGCTATTCTCGGTGATCTCAAAGCATGATTCCAAAGATTCGACATCGGCTGATTTTGAACGGCCGGATTATCTGCAGGCTTTGAAGGCCAATAAGAAATTCAGGATCGGTATCCCAAAGGAGTATTTTTTTGAGGGAATCGACATAGAAGTCCGGGAGTCGGTTAAGAAAGCAATCGAAAAATCAAAAGATCTGGGACATGAGATAATCGATATAAGTCTTCCACACACTCAAGATTCGATTGCGTCCTACTATACGATTGCTAATGCCGAAGCCTCATCCAATCTTTCGCGTTTTGACGGCGTTCGCTATGGTTACCGCTCAATCGAGAATGATGATCTGGCTGAAATGTATATCAAAACTCGCAGTGAGGGCTTTGGGGATGAGGTCAAGCGCCGGATTATGCTGGGGACATATTCGCTTTCAGCCGGATATTACAACCGATATTATCTCAAGGCTGCGCAGGTGCGGGAAATTATTAAAAATGATTTTCAGAATACTTTTCAAAAGGTAGATTTGATTATCACTCCCACCTGCCCGACAACAGCATTTAAGCTGGGAGAAAAGATCGATGATCCGCTGGCGATGTATCTT
>WJIM01000099.1 GCA_014730285.1 Candidatus Zixiibacteriota bacterium | reverse complement strand
CCGTAATTTATATTTCTATAATCCACCTTTTTCAGATTCCGGTACAGTTTATCGGTATTGGCCGGAAGACGGGTTCCGTTGTAATCGCGATAAACCACGTACACCAGCCCTGAGCAATCCAGGCCCAGCTTTCCGGTTCCGCCGCTCTTGTACGGGGTGCGAAGATATCCGGCAATTATTTTGCCCATGCGACTTTTGTCGACACTGCCTGAATTATCTTCTACAACACCTCCATCCTGTTCCTCACTAACCGGCCCATCGTTGTTTTGTTCACCCGAAAAGCGCACAGCCGGCTGGCATGCAAATAAAAACGATAATGCAATGATTACAAAAATTTTCATACATCAGCCTCCGGTTTATATTATTAAGGCTGAATATGATTGGCAACTAAAATTTTAAGATTAAAGAGATGTAAGAAACCGATTTGCCTATTTCAGTTTGGGATAGGCCAGATCAAAACGCCATTTGTAGTAAGCGCGGGTAGCCAGCAGGCTGCCTCCGGCAATTATAACAAAGATCGGGAAATAAATGCAGGCCATTATCATCAAGAGCAAAATTGCGGTCTGGGTGGCCGCCACGGAGTCGGATATCTTCTGTGAGCTGTAGGCTTTGATAAAGAGGATCGAGGAAAGCCCCGCGGCTATTAGGATGACATAATCGCCCGCCATAAATGCAAACAGAATCGCAAATACCAAACGTGACAATGCCGAGGCTTGACAATGCTGGACTGTCCAGATCACACCGTATGTTTTCTTGCCGACCTTTTTATCGCCTTCGCGATCCGGCAGAGTGGTATTGAAATAAATTGCGCCCACCGCCAGCATATATGGCAGTGATTTCAGCACTGCCTCCATACTGATAGAGCCCTCGAAAAAGGCCCATCCAATCAAAAACGGCGCCATACCGCATCCGAACATATTCGACCAGAGCGCTTTGCCTGCTCGGCCCTTGTAGTTGACTTTGGGATGAGAATATAATATACCGAGTATGGCAACTATCAGGAATAAGACTCCCAGGGTGATATTGAGAAAAAAGGCCCCTATAACAGATACTGCATTCAGGACCGTAACCAGAATATATGCGGAATTAAACGATATTATTCTATCGGTAAGAAAGAACAGCTTTTTGTTCTGTCTGTCCGATTCGACGTCATATATCTGGTTATATATATATGTGGCGCCGTATAGAAGCCCGGTCAGAAGCAGCATCAAAAGGACATCCGGCAGGACAGCCTGAATATCGGCAACACTCAGCGGGCTGGCCATCTCGCGCACATCAGCAGCCCTCACTCCAAGGATTGCGATTATCCAGACAGGCAGAATCAGCATCGGTCGCAGGAAGAAAATATGATCAATGAGCTTTTTCATTCTCTAATCCGGTTTTCAATTCTTCTTATGAAATCGATTTAATACTCAAAGTCAATCGTTATTTTTTACAGCTCAATCGGCCAGTTCTGCTGCTTATAGGCCATCTCCCAGAACATATACTCCCACAGCGATGAATAATCGAAAATCCTTTGCAGATTTTTCGCCATTGAATCCGATATACCCTCAGCCAGGCGATTAAACTCGGATTTAAGCCATTCATTTAAATCCCAAAACTCCTGCGAGGAGTAAGTTTCGATCCATTGCCGGTAATGCCTGTCATCGGGAAGCCCCTTCTCCTTCAGACGATGAGCTATTTCCACATATCCCCAGCTGCACGGCAGTAACACTGTTATGACCTCGGCCGTACCGCCCTGATAGGCGGTCGAGATAAGATAGGAGGTGTATGCCAGACAGTTGGGCGAGGGCTTGGTGGACTCAAGCTCTTCGGGGCTGATATCGAAATCGGCGCAAATCTGCCGATGCAGATCCATCTCGATATTCAATGTCGCCTCCAGCACTTTCGAAAGCATCTGCATCTGCCCCAGTTGATCGCCCTTAGCTGTGGCAAGGCCAAAGAAGCGCGAGAAACCGATCAGGTAAATATAATCCTGCTTGAGATAATACTTGAATATCTCCTTATCGAGAGTGCCCTTACCGATTCCCTGCACAAAGGGATGGTTGTAATTGGCCTCCCAGATTTTTTCCGCATTTTTTCTGAGCGTATCGCAGGTAAACATATATTGATCTCCGGATTTAATCCAAATAGATAAAATATTTCAATAAAAAGTATAACGTAGGCAGGGCCAGTAATGTTGAGTCGAATCTGTCCAGCACACCGCCATGCCCGGGAATGATACTCGATGAATCCTTGACCCCCATACGGCGCTTGAAAAGCGATTCCATCAGATCGGCAAACTGTCCGATCAATGCTATCAGAAAACCGGCCAGTATCATCTTCCATTTGGCGATATCCTGAAGAGCGAACAGAGAAAAGACATAAGCGGCCAGCGACCCGAACACAAGCCCGGCAACAAAGCCCTCAACTGTTTTATTGGGCGATACGCTGGGCGAGAATTTGATCCGTCCAAACGGTTTGCCGATGAAATAGGCGGCGGTATCGCAGACAAATATGACCGCAAACAGGAACCAGATCCAGAAGGCGCCCCAGCGGTAGTCGTCATAACGGATGATATCCAGCTCTCGAATCAGAATCAGGAAATTAAACAGCATTACATAGAAGAAGCCGTAGAACATGTTCACCATGCGTGTGGTTGCCAGTGCAAAATCGCGCCTGAAGATATTCGACAGGCCCAGAATTACGAATGCCGCCAGCACACTGTAAAACAGGGCTGTCTCACCGTAGTAGAAGACCAGCCATGAGGTCGCCATGCCCTGCAATATAATGAAAATCTGGGAGAAGAATTTTATGCGGATTCCAGAGAGCTTGTAGTATTCCCATAACGCTATACACACAAGAATATTTACGAATATGACAGTGGGGGCCTTACCGAAAAGTATGATTGCGGCAATCAGGGGTATGGCTATTACAGCCACCATTACCCTTGTGAACAGTTCTTTCATCGGGATTTATTTGCGAGCCGGCCGAAACGCCGCTCGCGGTTTTGATAATCGATAATCGCCTTACAAAAGTCCTCTTCCTTGTAATCCGGCCACAACACATCGGTAATATACAGCTCGGTATAATATGTCTGCCAGAGGAGAAAATTCGAGAGACGCATCTCGCCCGAGGTACGTATCAATAAGTCGGGATCGGGCAATTCACTCGTGTAAAGATAGTTTTCAAACAACTCGGGCGATATTTTTCTCTCGGAGACATTGCCCTTTTTAACATCCTTAACGAGTTTTTTGACAGCATCGATTATCTCTGTGCGCCCGCCGTAATTGAGCGCCAGGTTCAGCACCAGTCCATTGTTATTTGCGGTTTTTCTTATAGCCTTACGAAGCATCATCCGGCTGGTCTGAGGGATTCCGGAAATCCTCCCGGTGGCGATCAGCTTAACTTCGTTTTCATGAAGCTCATCCAGTTCGGAACGTGTGGTGTTGTACAGCAGCTTCATAATATAAGCCACTTCGGATTTGGGGCGATTCCAGTTTTCGATAGAAAATGTATACAGAGTCAGGTATTTAACGCCCAGTGGATGAGCCAGCCTGACCACACGCTGAACCGCCTTCACTCCCGCCTTATGTCCCTCAGTGCGCTTAAGTCCGCGCTTTTTTGCCCAGCGGCCGTTACCGTCCATGATAATAGCCACATGACCGGGGACATTCCCGGTTTCCCTAATCTGTTTCTTGAGATCTTCTAAAGACAAAGGTCAGACTTCCATTAGCTCTTTTTCTTTTGCCTGCATTATCTCATCAACAATGCCGGTATATTTATCCAGAAGATCCTGGACTTTCTTCAGGCCGTCATGCATCTGGTCTTCCGATACCTTCTTGTCCTTCTCGGCCTTCTTGAGCTCATCATTGGCGTCACGGCGGACATTGCGCATAGCCACCTTGCCGTTTTCGGCCATATCCTTAACATGCTTGGCCAGTTCCTTGCGGCGCTCCTCTGAAAGCGGCGGAATCGGAATACGGATTATCTGGCCGTCAACCTGCGGATTGAGTCCCAGGTTGGAGGCCTGGATAGCTTTGTTGATTTCATCGACAATAGTTTTTTCCCAGGGCTGAATTATAATCAGTCTCGGCTCCGGTGCGGAAATAGTCGCGACCTGATTCAAGGGGGTCTGGGTGCCGTAATATTCAACCTTTATTCCATCAAGAAGCGAAGTCGACGCCTTGCCGGATCTTATAGATGCCATCTGCTGCCTGACAGCCTCGGCCGATTTCTTCAGCCGGTCTTCCGTGCTTTTAATAATTTGGTTAATCATACCTGCTCCTTGGAAAATATTTTTGTACCAACTTTCTCGCCCATTACCAGGCGCTCCAGCTCGCCCTTATTATAAAGATTAAATACCAAAATGGGAATATTGTTTTCTTTGCAAAGCAAGGTTGCCGAAGCATCCATAACCTTCAACTCGAGATTCAACACCTCCTTATAGGAAATCTCCGGATAAAACTTCGCCTTCGGATCCTTGACCGGATCGGCGCTGTAGACACCGTCCACCTTGGTGGCCTTAATCAGCGCATCAGCCTGAATCTCCATAGCCCGCAAAGCCGCCGCCGTATCGGTGGTAAAATATGGATTTCCGGTACCCGCGCCGAAAATCACGATGCGCCCTTTTTCCAGATGCCGCAGGGCTCTGCGGCGCACATATTTCTCGGCCACCGCATCGATCTGAAGCGCGGTCATAACGCGGGTTTCCACGAAGAAGGTCTCCAGACAGTCCTGCAGGGCCAGCGAGTTGATAACCGTCGCCAGCATCCCCATATAATCACCGGTAGCGCGGCTGATTCCCAGGGTATCTACATTGGTTCCACGGTAGATATTTCCGCCGCCTATGACAACAGCCACCTCGACTCCGAGGTTTTTGACATTGATTATTTCGGCGGAAATATATTTCAGGGTATCGGCATCGATGCCGAACTCCCCTTTTCCCATTAAAGCCTCGCCCGAGAGCTTCAGCAGGATTTTATTGTACACCGGTGATCCCACCAGATTTATTCTCCGAGTCTGTAACGGCTGAACCGTTTGATTGTGATGTTTTCTCCGAGGGTGGCAATCGCTTCGTTCAATAGATCGGTTACGGATTTATCCTGGTCGCGAATGAAAGGCTGTTCCAGAAGACAGACTTCCTTGTAATACTTCTCGATTCGGCCTTCGATGATCTTCTCGACGATCTTCTCGGGCTTGCCTTCATTCAAAGCCTGGGTTTTATAAATCTGTTTTTCTTTTTCCAGAACTTCCTGCGGAAGCTCCTCGCGGCTGACCACCAGCGGATTGGCGGCCGCAACCTGCATGGAGATGTCGTGAACCAGATTCTTGAAGTCGTCGGTCTTGGCCACGAAGTCAGTCTCGCAGTTCACCTCCAAAAGCACGCCCAGTTTATCGCCGGGATGAATGTACGAGGCTACGATACCTTCATTGGTGGTACGGCCGGATTTCTTGGCAGCCTTGGCTATGCCTTTTTCACGCAGTACTTCAACAGCTTTCTCCAGATCTCCACCGCTCTCCTCCAGCGCCTTCTTGCAATCCATCATTCCAGCATTGGTTTTGTCGCGCAACTCTTTTACAGTTTTCGCTGAGATAGCCATTTTATTTTTCTCCTTCACTCTCAGATGCCTGTGTCACTGTCTCTTTCTTTTCTGCCGGCTTTGCTTCCGGTTTTTCCTCACTCGAGGCCTTTTCAGCAATCTGCGAACCTTCCTTGAGACGATTCGCCGAATCGATTGCCGCATCGGCAATCTGATGTGTAATTACTCTGATCGATTTTATCGCATCGTCATTTCCGGCGATCGGAAAGTCAATCGGATCGGGATCGGAGTTGGTATCGACGATAGAAATAATCGGTATACCCAGTTTTGCGGCTTCTGCCACAGCAATCTTCTCTTTCTTCGCATCCACTATATACACCAGACCGGGCAGGCGGTTCATTTCTTTTATACCGCCCAATACCTTCTGCAGCTTTTTCATCTCGCGCTCAAGCATGGAGACTTCCTTTTTGGCCAGCTTGTCGAAGGTGCCGTCTTCTTTCATCCTCTCAAGATCCTTGAGGCGCTTGATATTGTTTTTGATAGTCTGGAAATTGGTAAGCATTCCGCCCAGCCAGCGGTCGGTAACATAAAACTGCCCGCTGCGTGTGGCCTCCTCAAAGATAACATCCTGAGCCTGCTTCTTTGTGCCCACGAATAAAATGGAATGCCCGCGGGAAATTATCTCATTGACCTTATGACAGGCCATCTCCATCGAGAGCATGGTCTTCTTCAGGTCGATGATATAGATGCCGCTTTTGGCGGAAAAAATAAAGCGTTTCATCTTAGGATTCCAGCGCTGAGTCTGGTGTCCAAAATGCACGCCTGCTTCGAGAAGGTCCTTGATAGTCACATCAAGCATGTAGATCTCCTTTGGTTAATTCCTCCAACCGCGTCATCCCCCGGGGGACATCCTGTTTCGGATGACCGCCCCCGAAGTCAGCGATTGTGCGTAATAGTTCAATCGAAAATTTTTATCTCTTGGAATACTGGAAGCGCTTACGTGCTTTCACCATTCCGTATTTCTTTCTCTCGACTTCACGGGGATCGCGTGTCAAAAGTCCGGCTTCTTTCAGAGGCTGGCGAAGCGTGCTATCGTACTTCGTCAATGCTCTTGCCAGCGCCAGGCGCATTGCGCCCGCCTGACCGCTGATTCCTCCGCCCCTGGTACGGCAGAAAACATCGAACTTACCCTCGGTCTCGGTGACCTTGTAAGCCTCATGGATATGGTCGATCAACATCTGGCGATTGCGGATATAATCACGCAGCTCGCGCCCGTTGACATTCCATTTGCCGCTGCCAGGTTTAAGCCTGACTGTAGCTACTGCCGTTTTGCGACGCCCGGTAGCTATGATCTGCTCTTCCATAATATCCTTTCAAATCCAGATTGATTACAATTTCAAAGGCTCGGGTTTTTGAGCCTGATGCGGATGCTCGGGGCCGCGGTAAACAAACAGCTTCTTAATCATCTTGCGCCCCAGTCGGTTTTTCGGAACCATGCCCTTTACGGCCGAACGGATGATATCTTCCGGTTTGCTCAACATCATCTGCTCGAAGGTCTTCGATCTCAAACCGCCGGGATAACCGGTGTGACGGAAATACCGTTTCTGAAACATCTTCTTTCCGGTTATGACCACTTTATCTGCATTTACCACAATAACATAATCTCCGGCATCCATATGAGCTGTATATTGCGGTTTGTTCTTGCCCATAAGTATACGGGCTATTCGACCGGCCTGGCGTCCAAGCACCTTGCCCTCGACATCCACAACATACCATTTCTTGTTAAGATCTGAAAGCTTTGGTATATACGTTTTCATAAAACTCCTCTAATCCCGGAAATAATTAAACGCAAAATTTACATTATAATCAGAAAATGTCAAGCACTAATACGACCATATTTTTGATAATTTTGCCCCGAAAACCACCTCTCAATTAAAATCAGCCAACAACTTAACCATCCCCAGGTTCCGGACAGACTATTTCTAATTTGAAATAATTCAGTTATTTTCTCCGGAATATCTATTATTTTTCTGCGTTCATCTGTGCTCAAAGATTGAGCAATCGCTATTGAAAAAAGGAAAAACACAATTGAATATGGGATTTCGCCCATAAAAAGGAGCGTTATTGAGGAGTGTATAATTTGTGCCCAGAAAGACATCCCGCAACAAACCCATGCTAATCATGGTCTTATAAATATTTGCACAAATGTTTTGGAATGGAACACAAGTTGCACAAATAAACACCAGCGACAGAGATAATCTGAATTTGAGGACGTGAGAGTATGGATAAGCGAAAAGGTATCATAGCCGGAGCAATTCTGACAAGTTTCATTTTAAGCCTGCTGATTATTATGGGATGCTCGGATCTTCCCAATAAACCGGAATCAGACGGGACTTTTACAATAGCCGATTTTGAAAAAATTGCATCTCGTGATGCGCGTTTAGACAATCTTGAGGCTGACAATGGAGTTGTAAACATCTCCCCCATAAATGGCGGAACGGTGCCGGTTGCTTTCTCGGATGGAAGTACGGCCAGCTTAAATATACCGGCCAATGCGGTTAGAACCGATGTTGAAATTTCTATTGAAGTCACCGAATTCGTTTTCCGCGACAGGGCCATCCTTCAGTTCGATTTTCAACCTGACGGCCTTGTATTTAACAAAGAGGCAGTCTTTACAATTGATGCCTCCGCTTTCCGCGACGCAGATATAAAATATGTTGACTGGTACTATTATAATCCTGAAAGCGGGAAATGGGAGTTAGCCGGTCAATATCGCGTAGTTAACGGTGAGGTTCGGATCTTAATGCCCCACTTTTCGAAGTGGATGGGAATTTCCCAGGGAGGTCAATAAAAAGGCAACCTGCTCTTTATAAGATATAGCCCAAACCCCTGCACAACCCTACTCTAAGCACAGTAAAAAACCCGTTCGCCCGAACGGGTTTTTTAATTTATCTATTCATCTGCTTGACCTGTTTAACCAGACGTACCCTGTTTTTCGCCCTGATTAAGGCGTTGCGCGCCCGCGGCAGATCAATATCACCTGAATCCATGTTCAGCCTTTTCTTTGCGCGGTCCAAAGCGCTCTCGGCTCTGGAAAGATCAATCTCCTCAGCAAATTCCACAGCATCCGCCAGAATCGTGGCGGTGTTGTTGGAGACCTCCAGAAAGCCCTGTGAAATAGCGGCTATTTTCTCCTTCTTGTGGACATCGCGAATCTCGATCTTACCTGTCGTCAGAGATGTTATCAGCGGTGCATGATTGGTCAGGATACCAAGATAGCCGTCAATCCCCGGAGCAACCAGAGATTCGACATCATCCTCATACAACACTCTTTCAGGTGATACTATCGACAGCTTAAACATAGGCTATTCTTTCTTCATTTCCTCGGCTCTCTCACGAGCCTCGTCAATGTTTCCAACCATGTAAAAGGCCTGCTCAGGCATATCATCACCCTTGCCCTCCACCAGTTCTTTGAAACTGGCGATGGTCTCGCTCAAGGGCACATATTTGCCCGGAATACCGGTAAACTGCTCTGCCACAAAGAATGGCTGAGAAAGGAATCGCTGGATTTTCCTGGCACGTGCCACGGCCAGCTTATCCTCTTCGGAGAGCTCATCAATACCCAGAATTGCGATAATATCCTGCAGGTCCTTATATCTCTGGAGAATCATCTGCACGTCACGAGCGACCTTGTAATGTTCCTCGCCCACAACCTTCGGATCAAGAATCCTGGAGGTGGAGTCGAGCGGATCAACCGCCGGATAAATTCCGAGCTCGGCAATCTGACGTGAAAGCACCGTAGTAGCGTCAAGATGTGCAAAAGTCGTTGCCGGAGCGGGGTCGGTCAAGTCGTCAGCGGGAACATAAATCGCCTGCACCGAGGTAATTGAACCGGCCTTAGTGGAGGTGATTCGCTCCTGCAAAGCGCCCATCTCATTCGAGAGCGTGGGCTGATAACCCACCGCCGACGGCATACGTCCCAGAAGCGCGGACACCTCTGAACCGGCCTGCACGAAACGGAAGATGTTATCAATAAACAGCAGCACATCCTGATGCATCTCATCACGGAAGTACTCGGCCATGGTAAGGCCGGAAAGGCCCACTCTAAGACGGGCTCCCGGAGGCTGATTCATCTGGCCGAAGACCATGCAGGTCTTATCGATAACGCCGGATTCGGTCATCTCCAGCCAGAGGTCGTTACCTTCACGGGTTCTTTCACCCACACCGCAGAATACCGAATAACCGGCGTGCTCGGAAGCGATACTGCGGATCAGCTCCATAATTATAACTGTCTTGCCAACACCTGCGCCGCCGAACAGTCCCACTTTGCCGCCCTTGGCGTAAGGCTCGAGAAGATCGATGACCTTGATACCGGTCTCGAAAATCGAGGTCTCGATATCCTGATCGGTGAATGACGGAGGCGGATGATGGATCGGCCTGGTCTCGGTACCTTCCGAAATAGGCTCTTTCTCGTCAATAGGATGACCTTCCAGGTCAAATACTCTTCCAAGCACCTGCTCGCCCACCGGAACGGCAATCGGTTCGCCGGTATCGACAGCCTTCATGCCACGCACCAGACCATCTGTAGATGCCATAGAAATACATCTGACCATGTTGTCGCCGATATGCAAGGCGGCCTCCACGGTCAGATTGATCTCTCTTTCTTTATCTACGATCTTGATCGCATTAAGAATATTAGGTAATTTATCGGAATCAAACTGGCAATCAACAGTTGCCCCGATAACCTGTAGCACTTTACCAACATTCTCTTCTGCCATTGCAATTCCTTTATTAATTATTGTTTTTTTTCAAACTCAAATCTATATGCAAAACACCCGTGCAAGGGTTGCGTTTTAACTTTTCAAAACCGTGCTACTTATTGAGCGCTTCAGCTCCGGAAACAATCTCCAGCAATTCATTGGTAATGCTGGCCTGACGGGCCTTGTTGCGCTGCAGGGTCAAATGATCGATCATCTCTCCAGCATTCTTTGTTGCCGAACCCATGGCCAGCATACGCGTGCCGTGCTCGGATGCTATTGCGTCGGCAATAGCCATCTGCACCAGCACCAGCGCATAGCTGGGTAAAAGCTGTTTGAAAATAGTCTCCGGGTCGGGCTCGAAAATATATTCTCTGGCCGCCGACGATTCTTCCTCCTCGGCCTCCGCCTCGAACTCGGCCTTAATCGGCAGAAACTGCATTTCCGCTATCTTGAAATTGGCCGTAGATAAAAAGGCGGTATAGACAAAGACGATACGATCAACATCGCCGGAGATGAACAGCTCCGAAAGATAATTGGTTATCTCGCGCACTTTGCCGATATCGAACTTGCCGTCAAAATCCTTGAAACTATTCAGGATTTTGTAATCACGGCGTTTATAGAAATTGATCGCCTTCTTGCCTACCAGAAGCAGGCCGACATCCAGATCGGGATGATCAGCAACCCATTGATTGGCTCTCCTGAAGATATTGCTGTTATACGATCCGCACAGGCCCCTGTCGGAGGATACCATAACCAGCGCGACTTTGTTGCCTTCCCTCTGCTCGAAATAGGGATGCTCTACCGATCCTGAAGCTTCGGACAGATGTGTTAGCATCTCCTGCATCTTTTTCGCATAGGGACGAAAGGATTCGATCTGCTGCTGTGCTTTCCTGAGCCTTGCGGCAGCAACCATCTCCATAGTCTTGGTTATCTGCTTGGTCGATTCAACAGCACGGATTCGTTTTCTGATATCTCTCAGTGACTGCATTAACTATCCTTTTGATAATCCCTTATCGGCCATGAATTTCTGCTTGAAAGCCTCAGTGCCGGCCTTGAGCTGTTTTTCATTATCCTCGGAGATAACCTTCTCCTGAGCAATCTTGTGACCTACATCGGGATAATCCGATTCCATAAATTTCAGGTATTCCTCTTCGAATTCACCGACCATCTCGGTTGGAATTTCATCCATATATCCCTGACCGCCGGCCCAGATAATCATAACCTGCTTTTCCATCAGCATGGGCTCGTACTGACCCTGCTTCAAAATCTCGACCATCTTCTCACCACGGGTCAACTGCCTGAGCGTGGCCTTATCCAGATCTGAGCCGAACTGCGCGAATGCCGCCAGCTCACGATACTGTGCCAGGTCAAGACGCAGTCTTCCGGCAACCTTTTTCATCGCCTTGGTCTGAGCGTTACCGCCCACACGGGATACCGATATACCCACATTAATGGCGGGACGGGTACCGGAATAGAACAGCTCGCCTTCCAGGAAGATCTGACCGTCGGTAATCGAAATCACGTTTGTCGGGATGTACGCTGATACGTCTCCCGCCTGGGTTTCGATAACCGGCAGAGCTGTCAATGATCCGCCGCCCAGTTCATCACTCAATTTTGCGGCACGTTCCAGAAGACGCGAATGCAGATAGAACACGTCGCCCGGATAAGCCTCACGTCCCGGAGGACGTCTCAGAAGCAGTGAAAGCTGACGATATGCATTGGCATGCTTGGACAGATCGTCGTAAACCACAAGCGCATGACGTTTGGTGTGCATGAATTCCTCGCCCATGGCGCATCCGGAATAGGGAGCCAGATATTGCAGCGGGGCGGGGTCGGTAGCAGGCGCGGAAATAACTGTTGTGTATTCCATGGCGCCGTGCTTTTCAAGCGTATCCACGATCTGCGCAACTGTCGAGGACTTCTGACCAACGGCAACGTAAATACAGAAAACATCGGAATTTTTCTGATTGATAATCGTATCGATAGCCACGGCGGTCTTACCGGTCTGGCGGTCGCCGATGATCAGCTCACGCTGTCCTCGTCCGATCGGAATCATCGAGTCGATAGCTTTCAAACCGGTCTGTACCGGCTCTTTCACCGGCTGTCTCTGAACCACGTTGGGAGGTACGACTTCTGTCGGACGATACTTGTCGGTCACAATCGGCCCCTTGCCGTCAATCGGCTGACCGAGCGCGTTCACCACGCGTCCGACCAGGGCGTCACCGACCGGAACCGAGGCGATTCTACCGGTACGTTTAACCGTATCGCCCTCCTTAATATCCGTATCGGAACCGAAGATAGCGACACCGACATTATCCTCCTCGAGGTTCAGGATCAGTCCCATAATATCGCCGGGGAACATTAGAAGCTCCGACATCATAGCATCTTCCAGGCCCCAAACACGAGCGATACCGTCGCCAATCTGGAGGATCGTTCCCACCGACTCCATCTTGAGACTGGTTTCGTATTTGGAGATCTCCTGTTTGATTATGGAGCTTACTTCTTCTGGTTTTAATCCCATATTAATCTCCGTCTATATCAAGAAAAATCGTTTTCAAAAAGCTTTATATCAAAACGCCGAAAATATCAATGCACTTTCAGATCCAGAAGCCTGTCGCGCAGAATTCTGAGATCGTGCCGGATCGATTTGTCTATGATCTGGCTTCCGAGATATACAATCATCCCGCCCAGTATCTGCGGCTTTACAGCCCTGGACATCAAAATTTTCTTGCCGGTTTTCTTTTCCAGCTTATCCTGCAGGGCTTTGGCCTCTTTCTCGCTCAATTCAATAGCCGTTTCCACACGAGTCTTGAGGAAGCCCTGGCTCTCCAGAACCAGATCATTAAAGGCCTCTGCAATTTCGACCAGGAACTGGCTCCTGCGTTTTTCTATGATTATATCCAGGAACCTTCCCACCGGCTTTGAGACGCGCTTCGCGAAGACGGCCTTCACGACCTCTTCCTTATCCTGATCCCTAATCTGCGGGGCCGCCAGAAAATTCAACAGCGTTTTGTCCTGATTGCAAACCACAGCGATAGACCGCATCTCATCGGCGATCGTATCTATCATATTTTTTTCCTGCGCCAGCTCAAACAGGCCGACAGCATATCTTTTCGCAACTTCTGAAGAAATCACTATGCTTTCTCCACGTCTTCAATGAAATTGGAAATCAATTGGCGATGTTTCTGCTCGTCAAGCCGTTCCAGGATCAGTTTCTCGGTAGCGCCGATAGTCATCTGAACCATATCTTCCTTAAGCTGAACCTTGGCCTTCTCAACATCACGCTGCAACTCGGATTTGGCCTTCTCAATAAGCTCCCGGGACTCCTGACGGGCGGAATCCTTGATCTCGGTCGCCACCTGCTGGCCTTCCTTCACAGCCTCCTGAATCTTCTTGCGCGCCTCGGCATCGATCTCCTTCAGCTTCTCCTCATAATCGGCCAGAAGCTTTTCGGATTTCCTGCGACCCTCGGCGGCTTCGTCGAAATCCGACTGGATTTTCTGACGACGTTCCTCAAGAATGTTATTGATAGGCTGCCAGGCAAATTTCTTCAGAATCCACAGTGCGATCAGAAAACCGACGGCATGCGTCAAGAGCATTTGCCATTTGCCGATATCCTCCACGGTAACTCCTTTGCAAAGCATTTACAGATGGGATGAAGCCTGATGCTTCATCCCATGCAGTAAACTTTTCTTAGTGCGCACCAATTTTACCAGACAGAATAAAGAAGCCGACCAGCGAATAAATCGTCAGAGCTTCGATCAGAGCGGCACCGATAATCATACCGACCTGGATCTTACCGGCAGCTTCCGGCTGACGACCCATGGCTTCCATTGCTGATCCAACGGCGCGTCCCAGTCCGAGACCCGAACCGATAGCGGCCAGCGCGAGGCCGATTGGCAACGAAAACGATAAAGCAGTCGAGAAATCCATCTATCCTCCTACGGTGTTGTTTAAAAGTTAATGTTCTTCGTGTTCCTCATGCGGCAGCATCATCGAGAAATAAACCGCCGCTAAAAGCGTAAATACTAACGCCTGTATAGTCGATGTTAATAATGCCAGAAAATAGAACGGGAGCTGGAGCGGAATTCCCACAGGGGATCCGATAAAGGCCAGAACCATTACTCCTAGACCGGTAAAGGCCGCCAGCAGAACATCCTCGCCAGTGATATTGCCGAAAAGTCGCAAGGATAGCGAGAGCGGCTTGGCCAGCTCGCCGATGATATGAATCGGCAGGTTCAGGGGCACCAGCACCCATGTTATCACGCTCCTGGGCTCACCTGCGAAATGATCCAGATATTTCATAACTCCCATGCGCCGGATACCGGTATACTGGGCATACAGAAAAACTATGATCGCCAGAGGAGCCGTGGTGGCCCAGTTGGCGGTTGCGGACTTGCCAAAAGGTATCAGGCCGAACCAGTTCATCAGAAGAATGTACATGAACAGGGTGCCCAGAAACGGGGTGTAATGCCGTCCCCATTTATCGCCCAGAATCGAAATGAAGAAATTCTGGAATCCCTCCACGATCATCTCTACGACATTCTGCATTTTCCCCGGATGCAAAGATCTTTTGGCATAAACCCTCATTGCTATGGCGCACATGAAGATCAACACCAGAAATCCGAAGATTACATCCTTGTACTCGAACAGGAAATTGACAAACGGTCCTGTCAGATAGATATGCAGGAACTCGATAAAGTGCGGAAGCTCGGGAGGGCCTCCCGCATGAGCGCTAACCAGATTTGTTATACCAGGAATAATCATCCCTCAACCCGTTTTCCAATTAAGTTAAAATTTTTTAAGCCGCCTTCGGTCAAAAGCAAACCCAGGGCCTTGAGCACAACCACCAAAAATATCAGACTGAATCCGATCACAAAAGAAACGACCGGGAACCATCCCAGCCAGAGGGTCAAAAATCCCAGGCCGTAGAGAACCGGAAACTTGATCAGGGCAAAAAGCGCCAGCCTGCCGGCATCTCTATTGCCCGCGGTTATATAATTGACCACAAATTGTCTTATGAACCATAGATTGGCGCAGCCCCACAGAGCGCCGGTGAAGATGCCCAGGCTGTAGATCCAGTCGAAATAGTAGCTTCCGAATAAAAATACGATCGCCCCGAAAAGGAGCGTGGTTTTGATGACTCTATTTATAAAATCAAGACCCATAGATGCATTCAAACTTTTTCTGAAACTCTCTTAACGAGGCTGTAAACTTCCTTTCCCGCGCCAATAAAGCCAAAAATAATAAACAGGTACATTAAATAAGGTTCAGTTCCTAACCACTCATCCAGATACTTGCCGATGAACCATCCGACGATTGGCCCTACCGCTAACAAAAACGGTATTGCAACAAGCATCGAAAGCTGCCCGTAAAGGGAAACTTTATCATTTTTCTTGTCCGGCACCACATCCAAAAATTAAATTTCAAATATATACTTAGCCGAAATACTGTCAAGTCTTTTTTGTTATCTTTTTCACAAATAGGGGTAGAGAAACACATAATTTAGAGGTACAAATAATTTTTGCAGCAGTCTATAAAATTATGGGGGTTAAAAGAGTTGCGAAAAGACAGTCAACGCATAAACGGCGATTCGGAAGTCATGCCTTCGAGGGCATTTTCCGGAATATTATGTTCATTATCATCCGACGAATTCATGCCCTTGAAATATTTAATCAAAGTGAACTTGAAGGTCGTGCCGCCATGAGGAGAGCTTTCCACCCAGATTTTCCCGCCCATATTGTCGACCAAACGCCTGACTATTGCCAGTCCCAGGCCGGTGCCGTTCTTTTTGGTCGAGAAAAACGGAGTGAAGATCTTATCCCTGACCTCGGAGGTCATTCCGCCGCCATTATCGCTGACCGAGATAATTACCTGATCCGGATATATCTGTGAATCGCCTTCGATTTCGATATTGACCTCTCCCTCTTCAGTTTCGATAGAATCCAGGGCATTTACGACCAGATTAAGAATTACCTGCCTGATCTGTTCATCATCCCCGGATACGTAAATTGTGGTATCATCTGAAGCGCTTCCGAGCTTGATCGAGTCCCTGTAGGAGGAATGCTTGTGGGCGACCTCTATTACATCGCTAACCAGCCTGTTTATCTCGACTTTGCTGAAATTGGGCGTTTTGACACGGGCATAAACCAGAAAGTCGGTCAGGATATTGCTCAGACGGCTGGACTCCTTTACGATCAGGTTCATCAGCCTCTGGTTTTCCCCTTCCAGATTCAATTCCTGTTTTAAAAGCTCGACTGAACCGGATATCGATGCCAGGGGATTCCTGATCTCATGCGCAATCGAGGCAGACAGCTCACCCACCGCCGCCAGACGGTCGGCATGACGCATCTTCTCCTCCATCTTCTTGGCATCGGTCAGGTTCTGGAATATGCCGATCACACCACGCACACCCTTGATTTCATCCTCGAGCACTGATGTGGAAATGCCGATTGGAATCTCGTTTCCGTTCTGATCCGTGATGCTGATTTCGCACCTTTGCTCATGCTGAGACGATTTTAACACAGATAGTATTTTTTCCGAGAACTGCGGCATTCTCTCGGAAAATGCCTCCAGACAGTTTTTGCCTTTTATCTTTACCTCGGTAAATCCGGTTATCCTCTCAGCTGCCTCATTGAAGTATATGATCCTGCCAAAATGATCTATTGTAATCAGGCCGGAATGAAGATGTTTCAGAATCTCATCGGTTTCCAGTTTGACCCTTGCCAGCGATTCGGATGCCCTGCGAAGTTCCGATTCCTTGCTCTTAATCTTCTGGGACAGATATCCGGATACGAATGCGACCAGATAGAAAATGCAGATGTACAAAAAAAGTGTATAGAAAAGCTCATCGTTGGAACTGTAAACGCCCCGTATGAAATCGAGATCCAGAGCCTGCGGAAACTTTCTGCCGGAACTTGTCAGTATCACAAGTCCGTATGAAGCCGAGGCCATCGTAGCCGTCAGCAGAGTGCCGATCAACTGGTAGGTCAGGGCGGCAGAGACAATCGTCATCAGGAACAACGCTGTAAAGGGGCTGGTGATATTTCCGGTTGCCTTTATGATTGCCGCCTCGACAAGAACCTCGGAAATGATCTGCAAAAAGACCAGAACCTGGCTCAGCCGCGGCATACGTACGGGCATTTTCACAGCCAGCGCAAACAGAAAAACCAGAGTTAGTATGCTGTAAATAAAAAACGGCGTATAGATCTCCGACTCATGCCTCTGAGTCATCAGAACAACGCCTACAACTATTAAAAATATGGCCAGGCGCAGCGGCAAAAACCAACTGGTTTTCAGGTCCTGACCGTAGGATGTTTTCTTATTATTCATGACAATAAATATGGGCGCCCCGTATACTGGACGCCCACTATATCGAATTAGAAATTATCTGATTTGACCGATGATATCGAACATCGGCATATACATGGCAATCATAATACCGCCGATTACCACACCGATAAAAACAATCACTATGGGCTCGATCAGGGATGTCAGCGATGCCACGGCCGCCTCAACTTCTTCGTCATAGAAATCGGCAATCTTGCCCAACATCTCATCCAGACCGCCTGTCTTCTCACCCACCGAGATCATCTGAATAACCATGGGCGGAAATACCTTCGATTCCTTCAAGGGCTGGGTGATGGTCTCACCCTCTGCAATCGAGAGCATCGATTTTCGCACCGCATTCTGGATAACAGTATTGCCGGCGGTCTTGGCCGTAATTTCCAGCGCCTCCAGAATAGAAACACCCGAAGACAGCAGCGTACCGAGTGTGCGTGTAAATCTGGCTACTGCCGACTTCCGTATCAGATTTCCAAATCCCGGCAGTTTGAGTTTAAACGCATCCCAGTAAAGCCGGAATCGTTTATCTCTCAGGGCGAACCTGAAACCGACGACAAATGTGATCAGGCTTATGATCATTAACAGAAAATAGTCGTTAACGAAATTCGACACTCCCATTACGATCCGTGTCGGTTCGGGAAGACTGCCGCCCAGATTGGTGAACATCTTGGCGAATGTCGGCACCACGAATTTTAACATAGCCAGGGTCACGCCTATGGCGACCACAAAAACCACTATCGGGTATACCAGCGCGCCCTTGACTTTGCGGGCCAGAGCGTCAGCCTTCTCGCGATAGTTGGCCAGACGGATCAGGATCACATCGAGAGCGCCGCCGGTCTCACCGGCCTCTACCATGTTAACGAAAAGATCATCGAAGATCTTCTTGTGTTTGCTCAGGGCTTCCGAAAGCGTAGTACCCGACTGTACCGATTCCTTGATTTCGCTGATTATCTTGCGGAATTCCGCCGAATCCATCTGCTGCGAAAGAATCTCCAGGCACTGCACCATGGGGAGTCCGGCTCCGATCATGGTGGCGAACTGCCGGGTAAATCGGGAGATCTCGATCTTCTTGATTCCAGTACCGATCTTGATATTTATATTGGTCGGTTTACGTGAAATCGAATTTACGAATATCTTATTCTGCCTTAGAACCTTCTCCAGTTCGGCCTTGTTTTTGGCTTTATACGAGCCGGTTACCTGGCCTCCTGAAGCCGATTTTCCTTTGTATTCAAAAGTTGGCAAGGTTACCTCCTTGCTTTTTCAATCATTACACTCTTATCGACGTTTCCGTCTTGCGTGATATTATCTCATTCAATTCATCCACATTCGAACTTCGTCCGACCGCATCACCGATAGTGATCTTATGTGACAGATATAAATCCGCCAGCGACATATTCATCGTGCGCATACCGTATTTCTGTCCGGCCTGAATCGAGGAATAAACCTGATGTATCTTGTCATCACGAATTATGGCGCGAATTGCGGGCGTGGCCGTCATTATTTCCATAGCCAACGCCCTGCCACCGCCGATTTTGGGAATAAGCTGCTGAACCACGACCGCCTGCAGTACGAACGACAATGTCACCCTGACCTGCTCCTGCTGGTTGGTCGGGAATACATCCACGATCCTGTTGATCGATTCAGCGGCTGAATTGGTATGCAGGGTGGCAAACACGAGGTGACCGGTTTCGGATATATTGAGGGCCGCCTCGATAGTCTCGAGGTCACGCATCTCACCGATCAGAACAACATCGGGATCTTCTCGCAGGGCGTATTTCAGAGCCGAGGCAAACGATTTGGTGTCGGCATGAACTTCCCTCTGGTTCACGATACACCCGATATGCCTGTGAAGATACTCGATCGGATCCTCGACTGTCAGGATATGGTCATTGCGCTCGCGGTTGACCTTGTCTATCAGCGCCGCCAGGGTGGTTGACTTACCGGAACCGGTCGGACCGCAGATCAGAACCAACCCGCGGGGATAGACGGCAAACTCCTGGATGACCTTGGGGACTCCCAGTTCCTCAAAGGACTTAACTTTGTAAGGAATCGTTCTCATCGATACGGCCACATTACCCCTTTGCACAAAGACATTGCAGCGGAAACGGGAGAGATTTTCTATTCCGAATGACAGGTCGAGCTCGGAATTCTCCTCGAATTTCAGCTTCTGCTTTTCGTTCATCATAGAATAAGCCAGCTTCTTGGTAATCTCGGGACTGAGCCTGTCGTATTCCAGCTTAACCAGTTTTCCGTCAACTCTTATCATCGGGGGAGCTCCAACCGTTAGATGAAGATCGGATGCGCCCTTCTTAACCATTATTTCCAAAAGCTCGCGCAGTGATACCATATTGTTTCCTCGTATCTAAATTTTTATTTCCTTATTCAGAAGATTTTGACATAACTTCCTGTATATTGGTGATGCCTTTCCTTAATTTTGCGAGAGCGGCATGGCGTAAAGTCAACATACCTTCTTTTATCGCCTGAGCCCTGATCTCCGGAACCGTTGCTTTGTCGAGAATCATCTTTTCCATCATGGGCGATACCAGCATGACCTCAAAAATACCTGTCCTGCCCGACATTCCGGTATCGTTACAATCCGAACAGCCAACACCATCATAGACCTTAAAATCGGCAACCTGATCCTCCGGCACGCCCAGTTTTATGAGCGTATCGTCATCAACCTCAACCTCTTTCTTGCAGGACTGGCAAATCTTTCGAATCATACGCTGAGCCATAATCAACCGTGTAGAGGATGCCACCAGAAACGGCGGTATGCCCATATCGGTCAGCCTGCTAACGGTCGATGGGGCGTCATTGGTATGAATGGTCGAGAAGACCAAATGTCCGGTTAGTGCCGCACGAATCGCGATTTCCGCGGTTTCGGTGTCACGAATCTCACCGACCATTATGATATCCGGATCCTGACGCAAAAACGATCTCAACGAGGCTGCGAATGTCAGGCCGATACCCGATCTGACCGCCACCTGATTGATGCCGTCGAAGTTGAACTCGACCGGATCCTCGGCAGTCATGATATTCACATCCGGCGTATTGATCTGCTTCAGGGCCGAATACAGCGTGGT
>WJIM01000098.1 GCA_014730285.1 Candidatus Zixiibacteriota bacterium | reverse complement strand
TCAACCTGAATAAAGGCCTTGTGCTTGACTTTATCAATGCAGCCTGTGCCATCCACAAACATATTCGAGAAATCTGCACGGTCCGATTCGAAAGCGATATCTAATCCCATTGAGGCCAAAATATCATTCATTGTGATATCATACCCTAATCTAAACCTGGGCATGGCAAAACACCAATTATGTTCACGGCGCAGCTTTTGCCAGGATTGCCAGTTCTCCGCAGTAAGAAGATTCATGAATTCTTCCATTGTGATGGCCGTGTCCGGCATTAGAAGCGTCATATAGAATCCTTCCGATCCATAGGGAACACTTGCGCCCATAACGGTCCCGGGGGTGTAGTAGTTTCCATCTCTAAAATAGAGAATAGGTCTCTCCATATAGCCATCAAAGTAGGACCGATCTTCATCAAAATCTCGGAACATCAGTTCACAATCCTTTGTGGAACCATCGGCAAGATGAAAAGGCCTGGTGCTGATAAGCACTGTGTCAAACGGATATGTCCAGTTAGCGTTAAAATAAATAGCATTCAAAAGTAGCAATGCTATATCGGGCGAAATAGGGGATTTAACAATTTCTGTAATCTTGTCATTCGTATTCTCCGCCACCCAATTGTTGATAATGTCTGCGGCACCCGGCGCTTGAAAGTTCATTTCCCTTGCTATCGCATCAAAATAATCCTGGCAGACAGCAACAAATTCAGGCACCAATCCCTTCCCGGTACGGCTCCATATCGAATTGGCTGCTTTGAACTGCACGTCGGCATCAGCGTTAGAGAGCTGGTCAGTGATTTCCTGGATTTTTTGATTAAGCGCCCTGTTCGAATGTCCTTCTACCCCCAGAACGTCTGCAAAAGCCTGATCAGTTTCACCGGCCGCGCCGTTTTTGGACAAGATCAGAGGGTAAAGTACCGAAAGGGGTGATATAAATACATTCTCCATCGGCTCGGCATCGGCGACTACTTCGCGGAAAAGTTTAAATCCAAATTCAACAGTAGCGGCTCTCAGTGTGGAATCGGCGGCTGCCAGTTCTGCCTGAGTGACCTGGATATCCTCTTCTGGCTGAGATTCTGCAACGTTTGAGCAAGCTATCAGGCAAATCAATAAAGCGCTAAGAGCTACAATAGACACCCTTCTTGACATATCTCTCCTCCTGTTCCAAAGCAAAAGCAGCAATCCACTTGAGCTATGGTTCTATAAATGGCAGTCAGTGTTATCATATTTTATACCAGAATGTCCATATATATGTTCCGGAATAGTGTGCGGCGTATGTCCTCATATACCGCATTAGAACGTTGTGCACGGGGACGTACACAACGCACGAAATACGAAGCATCCACCGAAACTCATAAATAATGCGTGCTGTACTGCATTGCATTACAACGAATTACAAAATTGCGCAGAAATAAAACTTGCATAACGGCGGTTGGCTGCGTAGATTGGGTGAGATGGAGAGAGGGCAATTGAAAAAATCTCTATCAATTTGACACAATGAAGGTCGCCCCCATGAGGCTGGATCCTACGCCGAGACCTCAGCAATGAGCAGCGGGGAGTAAATGCCCAGGCGGCTATAAAAGCCCTTTACCGTATAGGTTTGGGAGTTTTTTTCAAGTCAAATCCCTCTCTCTCAAAATTTGAAGCCGCGCCTTTTGGTGCGGCTTTAATTTATTGGGAGGAGGCGAACTGCTGGAATTTGCGGTAGAAACGAAGCCCCTCGAGATCGCGCCTGACCTCGCCGGTAATATTCTTCAGATTGAATCCGGCCACAACTGTCTGCTGTTTGACATATTTCTTGAATTGGCTCATCCAGGCCGCCACCGCCTCGGTGCTGTATGAATCCAGACGGGATTCGGAACCTTTAATAAGGATCACAGTGGCGTTGTGCTCCACCGTAAAGTGCTTCAGGTCGGCATACTGCTCAGCAAGATCGGCTTTGCTGTCACGCAGCATCTGAGCCAGCTGGAATTGCGAAATGGCATCGGTGAAATGCTGCACTATCAAATTGATCGCCTTCAGAAGCGTAAAGGCGGATTCCTCGGTAAATATCGCTTCTTTCTGGTCAGGCTCGGAATATGCCCGGTTATCGAGTGCAATCAGGATCGACTTAAGCACAAGGTCCAGGGTCGGAATATTCAGATCATCCTTGGCAACTATCAGAACGGCATAGGTTTCGGTAGCCTTGATAATCAGCCATCCCCGGCTGAGTTTTATTCTGAATTTGGCGGGCCCATCGACAAAACTCAGGATATCCAGAAACTTCATCCGCAGATAATCCCGAAACTTCTCCTCAAAACTGGCAGGCATAAGCATACGCGCCTCATCCATATTGCGATCGTATATTATCGCGCCGGAAACGCCCACAACTCCTCTTATCTGTTCCAGAAGATTCTGCACCTAAGCCGCCTTCAAAAAAGTTAACACACGTTTGGCAGTATCTTTGGGCGAAGCCTCCTCGTCCAGTACAACTATAAGGAAGCTGTCCCGGTAACGGAAAATCATGATCCGATCCTCGTCCAGCACAAGATAGGCCTCATCCATACTGCCCCAGCGAGTCATATGATCCAGAAATTCCACCAGCTCGAAAAGCCGCTCGAAAAGCTGCACCTTCTGCATTTCGATCTCTTCTTCTCTGAACGGTGTCATCAAACCGTCGGCGGAAAGCAGAAACGCCCGCGCCACACCCTCGAGATCGATTATATTGTCGAATTCTACATCGTTACCCGCGGTCTTGGAATAATTCAGGATGAATTCCTGATTGGACTTGATTATCTTCTCGACCTCGTCATGCTGGCGGTTGATATACTTGCCCACCATGGTCTGCTCTTCTTCAGTCTCGAGCTGCCCCTTCCATTCCTTCTGAATTTTATGGATTATAACGCCGTCGAGGATAACCGAGGTGGTTATTCGCGCTTTGGGATGCCAGGCGAATTCCGTCTGGATCTGGATCATATAATCCTGCCCGGAGACTTTGGAAAGTCTTCCGGGCGGTTGATATCTGCTCATTTTACTTCGACGATTTTAGCACTTGGAATAGCCGCACGACGGGCATACCAAACAGCCCGACTCGTGCTGGATACGCCCGCCGCAATCGGGACAGGCTTCCAGATTAACATCGCGATCAACCTTATGATGACCATTTCCAAAATGCTTTTTTAAGATCTTCGCTATAGCATCGGGTATAGACATCACCATCTCACCTTCCTGGTAAATTGGGGATGCCCCGCCAATGCCAACCAACTGATCTACTATATCGTCAATATCGACGCCTGATCTTAGCGCCAAAGAGATTAATCTTGAAATTGCCTCGGTATCCGCCATGGTGGAAAAACCGGATTTTCCGATCTGGGCGAAGACCTCGAACGGCCTATTTCCGAATTTGTTGATGGTTATGTAAAGGTTGCCATAGCCGGTGACTATCTTATCGGTGAATCCGTCCAGCGTGGCCGGCCTCTCCTTGGGCATAACCTTCTGCGGAGGCAGCGGCTCGGCCTCGGCCTGTTCCGCCGCTTGCTGCTCCTTGGGAGTCTTCCCGGTAGAGAGGACCTGGTTTTGACGGCTTCCGTCACGGTAGATCGTCACACCCTTGCATCCGGTCTTATACGCCTGCCAGTAGGCGGTGCGGACATCATCCTCGGTAGCATCATTGGGCAAATTTATTGTCTTGGAAACCGAGCTGTCGCAATTCTTCTGGAAGGCTGCCTGAGTACGGATATGCTCCTCAGGGGTAACATCAGCGGCAGTAACGAATATACGCTTCACATCCTCGGGAATCTCATCGAATTCCTTAAGCGAATTCGACTCGGCAATTCGTTCCATCAGCTCCTTGGAATAAAATCCGCGCTCTTTGGCAATTTTCTCAAATAGCGGATTGACTTCGATCAACTTAGTGTTGTCCATAACATTACGGACATAGCTGACCGCAAAATAGGGCTCGATACCGGAGGAACAGCCGGCGATAATCGAGATAGTTCCGGTTGGAGCGATCGTGGTGATTGTGGCGTTTCGCATCGAAACACCCTCTTCGGCATAAATCGAATCCTTCCAGTTGGGAAATTTGCCGCGAGTCTTGGCAAGCTCCGAGGAATGAATATGACCCTTACCGTTGATAAACTCCATCACCTTCTCGCCCAGTTCGAAGGCCTGCTCGGAATTATACGGAATCTGCAGCTTGACCAGCATATCCGCCCAGCCCATCACACCCAGCCCAACCCGGCGGTTGGAATGAGTCTGCTGTTCGATTTCCGGAATCGGATACTTATTCATATCGATCACATCATCGAGAAAATTCACGCCCATCTTGATCAGGCCCAGAAGCTTCTCCCAGTCGATGCCCTTTTCCGGATCATCCGGCGAATAATCGCTCGGAAGGGGATCGCAAACGACCGATCCCAGGTTGATCGAGGCCAGATTGCATGAGTCGTAAGGCGGCAGCGGCTGTTCACCGCAGGGATTGGTCGCCTCGATCTCCTCGCACTTGTTGGTTGGATTTCTCTGGTTCATCCTGTCGATAAAGATCACTCCCGGCTCACCGGTCAGCCAGGCATGCTTGACCACTTCGTCAAAAACCTTGCGCGCCTCCAGCTTCTGAGGCTTGCCGTCCTGCGTGTAAATCTTGCCGGTGCGGGGATTGATCAAATCGTATTCGCGGCCCTCTTCGGCCGCATTCATAAACTCGTCTGTCAGCGCGACCGAGATATTGAAATTCGTGACCTGCGAGAGATCATCCTTGCAGGAGATGAATTCCATGATATCGGGATGATCAACCCTGAGAATACCCATATTCGCGCCGCGGCGGGTACCGCCCTGCTTGACCGCCTCTGTGGCGGAATTAAAGACCTTCATAAAGGATACCGGCCCGGAGGCGACTCCTGAGGTGGAAGCCACGACAGAATTCCTCGGACGCAGCCGTGAAAAGGCAAAACCGGTGCCGCCGCCGGATTTATGGATTAATGCGGCATGTTTGATTGTCTCGAAAATATCTTCCATCGAATCGCCCACAGGCAGAACGAAACAGGCCGAAAGCTGTCCCAGGGGACGTCCGGCATTCATCAATGTCGGCGAATTGGGCATGAATTCGCGGTTGGCGATAGCGTTGTAATAACGCTCCTCAACCCGTTTGACCTCGGCGTCTTCAAGCCCGTACTTGTACTCGGCCTTGGCGATATGCCTCGCTACACGGGTGAACAATTCCACCGGGGTTTCAGTAACTTTCCCTTCATCATCCTTGATAAGGTACCGTCTTTCCAATACCTTCATCGCATTTTCGGTCAGACCCAGTTGTCTGTCGATATGCATATTTTCCCTCCTCCTTAAGAGGAAACCTGCCGCACAGTGCAGTTCTCCTCATCTATTTCAAAATCCCAAAATACTATTGGGGCCTCATTCTTGAGGATCTTCAAAATTTCCAGACAAATCCGGCGAATTTCCCAATGCGCGCGCTCATGACACCTGATCTTGCAGATATGACGCCATTCGCGGAAATTCGCGGTCATAACGATTTCCGAAGTGATTCCGCCCGGCAAAATATAGCGCGCATCTTCCTTGGGCACCCCCGCCTCCAGCATCTGCTCATACAGTTCATGAGTCTGCTGTGAAAGCTGAAGGTACTTCTCGGCGAAACCGTTTTCCTTCATACTCTCCGGGACCACCACCTCGAACTGCTTGCGCACACCGTACTCAACATAACGCTGCGATTCCTGTGAAGGCGAGGCCACACGATGACGCACGAACTCATGTGTGAATGTACGCGAGCCGCCCTTGATGCGGAATGTGGCGGAGGCATGCTCCAGAACCGAATGATGTCCTTTGCGGATTACCTTCTGAATGAGCTTGCCCGTGGACGAGGGCGGATTGTACCTGTGAAAAGAGAGATAGCATGTACGGCAGGCACGTTCGATCACATCCTCGCCGTCAGGAGTAATCGCCATCAGTATAACCTCTGGCACCGCTTCCTTAGCCATATTATCCACAACTTCCTCTTTTAAATCTTCCATGAAACCAATCCAATCTTTTATCTTTCCACTTCCATGTAAATCATTTTCATATCACAATTTGCGTTTTTGCGCAAAATAGCCCTTGGATGGGCTTATCTTTTTATAATTATTATGAGATTCTAAGTAAGTTTATAGCTTTTACTTAAAGAAATACTTTAACCGTACTCCCGCGGATTCTATAATATAAACTAAATTAGATTCAGTCAAGCAAAATATTAAATTTCTATTAAAAAAAATACAATATATTGTGCTTCAACCAATTATAAACCACATTATATTGTATTTGTTCTCCCTGAAAAATACCCGATTCCTGACGCCATTTTTTTAACCCATTGATATGGTTACAATTGTAATGTTGAAAAAACCCCAAACACTTTTTTTAAAGGTCGCTCGTGAATAAAAGTGCAAGCTAAATCATTGAAAAACATGCACATAGATTTTTGAGCAACGAATTCCCGATTAAACCAATTCTGCTTTTTTGCCGATCTAAGATTGTGATTCAAATGTATAACCGGAAAAGGAGATTTTTTATGCATCCGGGACTTATTGGCGGGATTCTGGGCGGCACCATCGGATTACTGGGAGCCGTCTATGGCACATATTGCAGTGTAAAACGGGCTCAGACCGCAAAGGAAAGACACTTTATTTTGAAGGCTGCCGCCCTTATGACATTGGCATTGGCCGCCTTCCTGATTCTGCTCCTGACTTTGGAATCGCCCTGGAGATTTTTGCTGTGGGGCGCTTATGGGATTGCATTGCCGCTCGGGATTGTGTATATAAATAAAAAACAGCAGGCAATCAGGCAGGAGGAAAGCATTGGCAATAAAACCGAAAGCTAAAACTACATTTGCTATAGTATCGATTCTCTTCTTGTTAACACTGGCAGTATCATGC
>WJIM01000097.1 GCA_014730285.1 Candidatus Zixiibacteriota bacterium | reverse complement strand
TCAGAAGTTCACCGCGGTTCTGGCAAATAACCACGACCTCCTGGCCGCTGTATTGAAATGCACGGGCGAGATTGAGGGTCTGGCGCTGCCCGCCCCTGAATCCGCGACCGAGATCGCACAAGGCTATTTTGTATTTAGTTTTTTCTGAGGGCATAATAGTATTTCAAAAACTGTCCTCCGGCAGTGAAGCATGCTATCCACAAACCGGGAAGACCGTCCATAAATCCTCTTTGTATTATAAATTTCCTGATGAATGATACAAACGGTTTCAGGACCAAAAAAATGATTTTTGTGAATATCGAAAGCTCTTTTTTTCGCAACGCTCCCAGGCGGGCATATTCTCTGGCCTTACGCGAATACACTTCCAAATTGGGGTAGCTGTAATGCAGAAGGCTGCCGGAAACACGCTTTATCTTGCCGTTGTACTTGATCGATTCATGTACCGGGCTGTCGTCAAAACCGGCCTTGTTCTTGTTAAAAAGGCGAAATACATATTCGGGGTGCCATCCCGAATAACGAATCCAATGCCCGCATAAATTGGTAACACGGCTGAACTCTGTGCCGGCATATTCATCACAGTGCTCAAGGAAGCCTTCAATGCTTTTATGTAATTCTGGTGTGACTATCTCATCCGAGTCAAGCGACAAAACCCAGTCGTGCGAGGTCATCGCGACCGCTTTCTGTCTGGCCTTTCCAAAGCCGTCGAATTCTATGGAGATAACGTTGGCGCCATGCTTTCGGGCTTCTTCCATAGTGTTGTCAATAGAACCTGTATCAGCCAGACAAATTTCATCAGCCCATTTAACCGAATCGAGGACATACCCGATTTGCCCCTCGGCATTGCGCGCAATCATTGCAACCGAAAGTTTAGCTTGCCTTTTCATGGCTGGCCGCCTTCTCCTCGGCTGCAACTTTTTTGAAGGCCTCGAACAATGCCTCCGGTTCGACTTGTTCGATTCGATAGAAGTCAGGTGAACGCACCGCCCGCACCTTCTGATTATACGGCCCCCATTCGTTGAAATTGCTGTCATCGCCGGAGAACATCACAACCGAGGGCAGGTCGAAAGCGCTGGCGAGATGTGTCAGGGATGTATCCGGGGTGAGCAGGAAGTCATAATATTTCATCATACCCGCCACCTGACGGATATTCAATCCCTTTGGAATCGGAACCACCCGGCCGTCGTATTTTTCCAGAATTTTCTCGGCCTTCCAGTATTCAGACGGCGCATAATTTAGTGCAAACACCCAATCCGGATATTCATCCAGGAGCATCATTATAATCTTGAGATACTTTTCCATCGGCCAGGTGCGCGCCGGACGACCCGCCGAAAGATTGACACAAACAACCGTGTCGTACTTCTCCTTCAAACTGCCAACAAATTCCCGTCCCGGCTTGAAGTCCTCATCTTCCAGATACAGACGGGGACGCATGTCGCAGTCCGCCAGGTCAAGGCCGAACAGGTTAAGAATCTGACCGGTTGAATTTATTATGTGATGTACTCCTCTTTCGGACTCGACTGTGCGGTCGAAATATTTGGCATAATGAAGTTTTCCCACGCCCAGCTTGAATCCCCGTCCCGCTATGAGCGATACCAGAATCGTGGCCGTAACAGAAGCTCCGAAAATCAGATCGGCCACGCAGTCATAATTCTCCCTGCGCATAGCCTTAACATTTTCCCAGTCACGCAGCGGCTTTTTGTGATAGAAATATGCCTTTCTTATATGCGGATCGGTTCTTACTATTTCGTAATTATCCTTGCCACAGACCAGGTCTATTTCGATATGCGGAAATTTCTTTTTCAGGTTATGAAATATCGGCAATGAGATAACCATATCCCCCAGCTTGTCATGCCGGATAAAAAGCACTTTCTTCACCTTTTGGGGATCGAATTTTCCGCGGGCTTTCTTCACGCCGCCGAAGAAAACATATATCCTCAAGACAAGTCTCTTGAAGCCGATCTCGATTGATTTCAGAAATCTTCCATGCCATGTTTTGGTATCAAGACCCATTGCCGTTTTGCTCCTTGAATTGTAGATTGTACAATCGCTGATAAAGCCCCTTGCGCGATATCAATTCCTGATGTGTTCCCGAGTCCACAAGGGCGCCGTCCTGAATAACCAGTATCTTGTTCGCATTCAGGATGGTCGAGAGACGATGCGCTATTACGAATGTCGTGCGGCCTTTCAGAAGACGGTCTATGGCTTCCTGCACCACCTGCTCCGATTCGGTATCGAGCGAGGAAGTCGCCTCGTCGAATATCAGTATCTGCGGATTGCGAAGTACCGCTCGTGCGATTGCTATTCGCTGCCTCTGGCCGCCTGAAAGCATGACCCCGCGGTTGCCAATCGGTGTTTCAAAGCCGCGCATGAATGCGGTAATAAAATCATAGGCATTGGCGATTCTGGTGGCCTCTTCCACCTTATCAATCGACACGCTGTCAAGGCCGTATGTGATATTATTATAGATCGTGTCATTGAACAACATTGTCTCCTGCGTCACAATTCCAAGCAGAGAACGCAGTGACGAGAGTTTGATTTTCCGCAGATCATGGCCGTCAATTAAAATCCGTCCTTCATACGGATCATAAAAGCGCGGTATCAGGTCACACAATGTCGACTTCCCCGCACCGGAGGGTCCCACAATCGCAATCAACTCCCCTTTCTTCACGGCAAAATTTATATTCTTCAATACATCGGGAGTGGTCTTATAAGAAAAGCTGACATTCTCAAATTTGATCTCTTCCTGAAATTCAGTTATCTCCACCGCATCCGGAGCGTCCTTGATCTCGACCGAGCTGTCTATTACCATGAAGATTCTCTCGGCCGCAGCCATGCCCTCCTGTATTTTAATATGCAGGTTGGAGAGCGACTTGACCGGGGCAATCAGTGAGAACATCGCAAAAGCAAAGAGCACAAAATCGGGCGCCGAGATTCCGGTTCCAGCCAGAACATTTCGTCCCCCGAACCAGAGAATAAATACCACTGCCGTAGTGCCCAGAAGCTCGTTTATCGGATTGGAGAAGAGCCTTACGCGGGAAATTTTCAGCAGAGTCCTGAAATAGCCGTCGGCCTGCTTTACGAATTTCCCGATTTCAAATTTATCGGTATTGAAGCCCTTCACGATCCGTATATTGGAGACATTCTCCTCCAGCACAGTGTTGACATCAGCCATTCTCTCCTGGGCCTGAGCGGAGTACTCGCGCAGCTTCTTTCCGATGATATACATCATCAGGAATGCAAGCGGCATAACCAGAACCGAAATCAAAAGAAGCTTCCAGCTTATCAGGAACATGAATGTCAGATAAATTATAATTAAAAGCGGATCGCGCGTTATGCGATTAAAGGCCTGATCCAGAGACTCCCTCAGGATCATGACATCATTGGTTACATGCGAGATCAACTGACCGGTGCGGGTGCCGTGAAAATAAGAGAGCGACAATTTCTG
>WJIM01000096.1 GCA_014730285.1 Candidatus Zixiibacteriota bacterium | reverse complement strand
GGTAAGGATATCGAGCCGGATTCCGACGACCGCCGTCAGATGATCGAGCCCGAGGATGTTGCCGATGCCCTGATTATGGTGACTTCATCGAAAGAATATGTCCAGTATCAGGATATAACGATCTTCCCCAAATCCACAAAAATTACAAAAACCGAAGAATAAATATTAACCGGGGCACTGGGTGACCTGCTTAAACTCTTTTTCTGACAGGGGTAAGGGACAGGAAATTGTAGGTCAAAAGTCTGTGACTTTTGACAGCCTCAAATTTCACAGAGATTTGACCTGCGGCTCAGTCTGGGATTTGTAACTCGTAGAATTTGTGCGCGGCCCGTCAAAGGCCGGGCAGGCTTATCTCCTAATGCGCCGCAAAAAACTGCGGGTGCCCCACTGCGCAAGCGGCGGACTCTGTTTTAGGATGTAATGCCTGGATCAAATTGAGAAATCGCAGGGCAGGTTCCCTGTGAACCTGCCAAAAAACAGGATAGGCATGATCACAGGTATCATGCCCTGCAAATTGCCGCAGGGGTTGCATCACCGAAGGCCCGTAAATCCGTATGTGTAAAAAATGTCCTGACACTATACTTCTTCAGGAATTGACCGGAGCTTTCATTTCAATCTGAAACAGTTAGTTTCAAAACTTAAAAATCGAATAATGTTTTCCCTAAATAACCTTATTCCTTTTGACGACATAAATTTAAAGGGTGTCTTACATCCTTTGAATGGGGCGAATGCATTTAAAAGGCATGCAGTCTTTTATAAATGGGGAATCGCTTGGTATCTAAAAACATATAGGGGAATCGCAACTGTTTACATATCTCAAAAATACATTTGAAAGCCTGTCCAGACCCTCGACTTCATTGCAGAAGGACAGTCTCCAGTACTGGCGTGAGAGGATTCTCGGGATAGCGTTGGTCTTCGGCTCCACACTGGGCCTGCTTGCCTATATTCCTTCCATCCTGATTTCAATCATGGAGGGGATCTGGATAATAGTTGTGGCCGATTCGATTGTATACGGTGCAATTGTCGTTATGCTTTTTAAACGCGATATCCCCTTCAAAATCAAGGCCGGCACTATCACATTTCTTACCTGGGCGCTGGCAGTTGTCCTGCTTTCCGTATCTGGCACGCAGGGTGTGGGACTACTCTGGCTGTTTGCCTTCCCGATTGTGGCCGGAGTGTTGCTGGGCCTGTTGCCTTCCATAATTGCCCTTGGAGTAAATGCGTTATCGCTTGCAGTCTTTGGAATTCTCCAATCTTTCGGAATCCTCATCTGGAGCCATCTTTCCTCCAATGACAGTTTTGGATTGATAGTTCTGGGCATTAATTTTATGGTTCTCAACGGCTTGATTACAATGTCTGTTTCCGCGCTCGTACGGGGTTTAAAATCCACGGTGGTTTTGGAAAGGTTCAGCAGCAGACGTTTACAGCAGAACCGTGAACAGATCATCAAGACTAATGAATATTTGAAAGAGGAGATGGAGGAACGCCGGCGAATCGAAAAAGCGCTCAGACTGAACGAGGAAAAATACCGACTTTTGGTAGAGCTCTCATCCGATGCGATTTTCTTCATGACCGTAAGCGGCATAATCCTCGATTGTAATGCGGCCACCTGCAAGATTTTCGGTTACGACAGGGAAGAACTCCTGGGTCTGGATGTCCGCAGAATGATCCCGGATAAATACGTTCATTTGATACCGGATATCATCACCGAGGAAGTTACCACGGGGGATATTGCAGCCGAGAGACTTTATAAAAAGAAAGACGGCAATGTCTTCCCGACCGAAATTATTACCAAAGTCTTCGAGGTCGGAGGCGAGAAAAGAGTACTCGCCTATGTCCGTGATATTACCGAGCGCAAGACAGCCGAGGCCGAACTGCGTGAAAGCGAGAAGAAGTTTAGAAACCTGGCCGAAAACGTTCCCGGCACCATATATATGTGCAACAACGACAAAGATTTCAGCATGATATATCTCAACGATCAGGCCGAAGAGATTAGCGGATATCCCAAGGAAGAATTTCTGGAAGAGAGAATCAGCTTTGCCGATTTGTATCACCCGGAGGATAAGCAGTCGATTTATGAAGAAGTGGATAAAGCCGTTGCTGAAAAACGTCCCTTCCATCTAAACTATCGCATCCGAAATAAATCGGGTGAATGGCGCTGGATCGAGGAATACGGTGTGGGCGTATTCGATGAGAGTGGCAATAATTTGATGTTCCTGGAAGGCTTTTTCCATGATATCACAGCGCGCAAAAAAGCTGAGGAGGGCCTCAGGGAAAGCGAAGAACGTCTCAAGCTCGCCCTGGAGGCGACCAGCGACGGTCTCTGGGACTGGGATATAGCTACCGGCAAAGCCTATTTCGGGCCCCGCTATTATACCATGCTGGGATATGAACCGGGGGAATTCGAATCCACCTTCGATTCATGGGTTGACATGGTTCATCCCGAAGATCGAGAGGAAGCTCAAAAGACACTGCAATGGCACATCAAGAACAAAGAAGGAGGCTATGAGATAGAATTCCGCTTGCGCGCTAAAGATGGCCGCTGGCATTGGATATTATCGAGGGGCAAGGTGGTGGAACGCGACGCGAATGGCATTGCGGTGCGTATAATCGGAACTCATGTGGATATAACTGCACGTAAAGAGGCCGAAGAGGAAATAAAAAGCCAGGCCGCTTTTGCACATAATAATCCCTCTCCTGTGATTCAGGCCCGCCCAAACGGGAAGATTATAAGATATAATCCCTCCGCACAGCAGCTCTTCGAGGATAAGCTTTCCATGAAAAATATCTTTAACGTCTTTCCCGAACTCAAGGAGCTTTGCGAAGATATTGAAAACAATCACGACACTCTTCAATTCGAGCACAAATTCCGTGAGCAGGTCATGCTCTTCACGCTGAAAAAGGATGAAGCCACCAATTCTCTTTATATCTATGGAATTGATATTTCCGCCCGCAAGCGGGCCGAGCAGGCCCAGCGCATATTGCTGGAAATTTCGGAGACCGCTAATGAGGTCGATAACCTTCGAACACTCCTCGAATTCGTAAGGGAGAGGCTGGGTACGCTTTTGGATACGGGAAATTTCTATGTCGCTCTTTATAATCCCGAAAACGACACCTATAACTTCCCCATCCTGATCGACGAAAATGAGGGTCTGGAACCTGAATCCCTGCCTCTCGGCAACAGCATGACCGATTATGTACGCAGAATCGGAAAACCGGTTTTAATTGATGCCGAGACACAAAAGGCTATGATCGAGGCTGGCGAAATAGATCAGCTTGGGCCGCCCTCGGCAATATGGCTGGGAGTGCCGCTGAAAACTTCAAACGAGGTGAGCGGGGTAATGGCAATCCAGAATTATCAAAATCCCCGGCAGTACACCAATGCCGATCTGGACCTGATGACATTCGTATCCGGCCCGATTGCAATGGTCATCGAGCGCAAGCGTACCGAGGACCAGCGCCAGAAGCTTCAGGAAAAACTGGAGAGGGCGGAGAGGATGGAATCGCTGGGAATCCTGGCCGGAGGCGTGGCTCACGACTTGAACAATATGCTGGGTCCAATGGTCGGTTATCCCGATTTGATTCTGCAGAAACTGCCCGAGGACAGCCCGGTCATAAGACATGTGGAGCGGATCAGCAGTGCGGCCAATGACGCCGCGGATGTTATCCAGGATCTTCTCACTCTGGCCCGCAGGGGACGTTACGAGATGCATCCCCTCAACCTGAACGATGTTGTCGAGTCGTACCTGGATACCCCCAGCTTTGCCAAAGTCAGAGAAGGCAAGCCGTATATAAGGCTGGATATCGATCTCGACCGATCGATTTCGAATGTTATGGGCTCCAAGCCGCACTTGTCCAAGGTAATAATGAACCTTGTCGTGAATGCCTATGATGCTATGGGAGAAACCGGCAGTCTGGAAATTTCAACATCCATGGAATATATTGAAAAGCTAATTACAGCGCATTTCGAAATCACTCCGGGACAGTATATCGTGCTCAGGGTGAAGGATACCGGCAGCGGTATCGATCAGAAGGAACTCGATAAGATATTTGAACCTTACTTTTCCAAAAAGAAAATGGGCGCCAGTGGAAGCGGTCTGGGATTATCAGTTGTGCACGGGATTATTAAGGATCACAAAGGCTATTACGATGTTATCTCTGAAATCGGCAAGGGCACAGAGTTTATGCTTTATTTTCCAGTTACCGATCAGAAGGAGGAGGTCGAAAAAGTCACAGATTCCGGCTATGGCGGAAGGGAGAAGATACTGGTGGTCGATGATGCCGAAGAGCAGCGGAAAATAGCCTCCGCTCTCCTGAAAAGCATCGGATACCAGGTTGCAACCGCCAAAGACGGCTATGAGGCAGTCGAATATATTCGCAAAAACAAGGTCGATATAGCTGTAATCGACATGATTATGGAGCCGGGCTTTGGCGGCCTGGAGACATACCACGAGATCCTGAAGATAAATCCAAAACAGAAAGCGATCATAGTCTCCGGCTATTCAAAGACCGAGGATGTGGTCAAGATGCAGCATCTGGGCGCCGGATCATATATCAAAAAGCCCTACAATCGCGAAACCTTGGCAAGGGCCGTCCGCCAGGAACTCGATAAAAAACCGCAAAAAATACCACAGTAGTCCAGGCGCCTCGCAGTCCTCACTATAAAACTTGTATATCACTGCCTGTCTGATTATCTTTGTCTCCTCAGATCGTTCTATACCAGGGGAGGACATTTTGAAAAATACAAGAATAATAATTGCTGTAATATCACTGCTTATCTTTTTCACCGCATTGATTAGTCATTTATCCTGTGTCGAGAAATCCGCCTTGCCGCAGCCATATCTGGTTTTGTATGCATTCGACGCCGAGGGTGAACTTCTGATTGACCGTATGGAAATCGAGGAGGTCGATACTGTGCTGGGACGGGAGGTTCAGCGCGGCTTTCTGGCAGAGAAGCAGGTAGTATTGGCGGAAGTAGGTATGGGACTGGTTAACGCCTCCATGCGGCTGCAAAAACTTCTCGACCTCTACCGCCCCCATGGGGTGATCTTCTCCGGCATCGCCGGCTCTCTGGATACCGGTGTGAGCATAGGCGATATCGTAATCTGTGATAAATGGGCTACCCACGATTACATGTATCTCGGGCCCGACAGTTCCGCTGTAATGAATCCGGTGGT
>WJIM01000095.1 GCA_014730285.1 Candidatus Zixiibacteriota bacterium | reverse complement strand
GATCTCGACATCCCAGTCGATGCCTTCACCAAGAACGAATTCTTCAAGTGTAACGCCGCCTTCATTCCAAAGCGTAACCTTCTCGATTACAACCGCAGTATCCTGGTTGAAAGGCACGAAATATTCGGCCTTACCGTAAAGAACCGAGTCGGGAGTACAGAAGAAGCCTTCGGTCTGATAATAACCGGTGCCGCCCACAGGATCGGTGTTGTCGGTAACCGTTACGTCGCTCAAAGCACGCATTTCGGCGTTGCGACGCTGATATTCAGGCAGACTGGCAGGAAGCAGATCGCCCATGTGAGTATCGGAGTTGTCGGTATAAACAAACAGGTCAGCTCCGACCTTCCAGCCAACGATCAATGCCTCGGTATAAAGCGGATGCAGGGTGGAATCCTGTCCGCAGGCATAATAGGTCATGTTACCGAGGTAGTCGTTGTCCCCACCGCTTCCGGCCTGCGGGGTATTATAGAGATCGATATCCCAGCATCCGCCGGTTACGGTTGCGAATTCAGGCAGATAGTATTCGCAGGCCACGACCAGATTGACCGAGATGTCGAAGTCATCGATTGAAGCATCATCGATATCAACCGTGATCGCACCGGAGTAGTTGCCCTGGCCCAGTGAAGCCGAGCTGGCTGTCCACTCAATAGTGGCAGGCGAGGCACAGCCGGGAGCTCCTGCCCAGGCAGGATTATTGGAATAACGCGGACCGGCGCCGGCATTGATCGGTCCGGATGTCCCGGATGTCACGCTCAGCCAGCCGGCATCGGATGATGTGGTATAGTTTAAGCCCACATTACCGCTGTTATTCAGCTCAACTTCCGCCGTGAAGCTGGCCGGTGTGGTACAACCCGAGGTGTTGCCGTTGGGAGCCAAACCTATCTCGGGATAGGTCGGATCTGAAGGATTCACCGCCAGGGCGGCATTGCTGCCGACTTCAGCCATAGTGAAGCAGGGCCAGGTCATGAACATGGCCGGATTGTCAGTGAGAAGCCCTTCCCCACGACCGTACCCGATACCTGGGTCCTTGTCTTCGATAAAGAAAAGCATAATACTGTCAGCAGAATAACGAGCCATGCTGGGATCGGTCTCGTGGAAACAGTCACCCGGCAGACAGCTGTCTGATTCAGTCTGTGTCAGGTTGATGCCCTCGGTCCAGGTCTTACCCATGTCACCCGAGGCAGCATCGGAACCGACTACCAGGATATCGGAAATGTGGAAAAGTACTGTGTCCGAAGGCCCAGCACCTGCACCAATCTCAGATGCTGTATCTCCAATAGGATTGGCGCCATATCTCTGGAATGAGATATAGAGCTTGTCATCACACCAGGAGACGCTCGGATTGGAAAGTACCCAGTGGAAAGTCGGGAACGTTACGGGCGTACCATCAACGGAACGGGTAAAGATCGCGGGGTGGGATGCATCATAGGCCACCGAAATACAATCGTTGCCGGTGTCATAATGCCACAGCTTACTGGCATAATAAAGGTTGCATTCGTTATCATCGGGATTGTCCGGTGTTCCGCGATTGACTGAATACCAGGCCAGATGCAGGTTACCGTTGGGGTCAACCATGGCTGTCAGGTCGTAAGTGGCCGGATCGGTAAGCTGATCGTCATAACCGCTCTTATAATCGGTGACATAAGTGATCGGACCCCAGTTGGCGCCGTCATCGGTCGATTTCCTATAAACGATTTCGGAACCAAGCTGATAGTACCCTCCGGCAGTAGCGTTGGGGTCGCAGGGATCCAGCGGTCCGGTCTGATAATACATCGGTTTTGGATAACAATAATAAACATCACTGCTGGACTTATCGGCAACTACCAGCTGCGAAATCAGATAGGCCGAATCCATAAAGGTCGGACCTTCCCAGGCATTGGAGCCGACCTTTCGGTAGTAAACCAGAGTTGATGTTTCGATTTTATCCGTTGGTGCCGATGCACAGCCGGCCTCATTTGAAGCTAAATGGATTATGACTTCGCCTGCGCTATTTGTATCGACATCCATATGGGGCCAAATATAAGGCGTCTCAGTCGCATTGATATCACCGCAGTATCCGGTCTGTATATTAGCGGTATTCGGAGGTGCAGGAGTCTGACTGGTGGTAAAGTTGTACATATCACTGGGACAAGGCCCTGCAAGACCGCCGTATGACCATGTCTGAGTACCATTAGTATAATGGTACCCTATCGCGGCATAGCCATTCTTAGGTTCAGCGTCAGTAACAACATATCCGGAACGATCGGTGGTGGCAGATGAAAGGCCTCCAACAGTGAAGTCCCAGGCGCCTCCGCTCCAGTCAAATACGGCCTGCTTGTTAAAACGCAGAGTGGATGAGCCCTGGGTGAACTGATCCATAAAGATCATATAAACATAGTCACAACCGGCGTTGTAATAGCCGCCATATGCAATCTGTCGTCCTATCGCAGTATTGGCCTGGCCGTCAGTTGTCGTGGTTGTGCTGTTATAAAGCTGTCTTGTTGGTGCAAATGCCTGAGCGATCGACTGGCCGCCGTAAGGCTTGATCGAGGTCATCGTCTGCATCTGAAACGGCTCGTCCATAAACAGCTTGGCCTCAACGTCTCTGCTTTGCTCGGACAAATTCGGATTAACCAAAACGTCCTTAGCAGAGAGGCTCATGCCCAGAACAAAAAGGGTTAGAAACAGGATTACTGAAAGTTTTTTCAGCATCTCACACTCCTTTCAAGAATAAATAGGTAATAGAAAAGACAAGTTTAAATGGAAAGTGCCGAAGTTGCTGTAAGGCTTAACTTCGACCGCTAATCGAGACCAACCACCTCCTTTCCTGAAATACATGTTACTAGCAATAAAAATTTCCTATCTTAGATGGCGGATTCCAAGGTATATTACACAAAAATAGACATGTATTTCTTCCGCAGCTGAATGCCCAAAGTCGCTCGTAGTTATATAATAATAATAATAATCCCTAAAAAAGCAAGTAATATTCGTATTATATCCGAAGGAAATGTAATGGAATTCACTGTGGTTTTTGGGTATAATTGTACCATTTCCGGAATTTTTGCTGAAAACACGCTTGCATTTGCCCTATTTATTTCGATTTCATAGACTTATAGAGTCGATTTTAGATATTTATGGGCGATTCTGCTTGACTGACTTTGTGAAAAGTTTTACAATGTGCTTTTGCTTGAAAGATTTTTTCATGCTATGCAAAGAGATTTTTCTTAGCTCAAACAGGAAAAATAATCTGCAATATTTTTGGTTATTTATGCATTGCCTGATTGCGGATTGCGCCTATAACTTCTTGAGCCCGGTTTCTCGATCTTTATGGCAGAAACGGCCGGATATCAGAACATCCTGGCAGATCCGAAACAATGGATTTTGGCGGCCAAACCGTACAAATCAGACTACTCGTCCGAAATTTGAAAGTAAGAGTTGTTTTATCCAATAATCACATAGTGAGAGGTCATGTTATGCAACAGGTTGAAATCACTGATATCCTTGAGCGGCATGGCGAGAAAGAGGGTGGATTGATATCCATTCTCGAGAGTATTCAGGCCAAATACGGCTATCTTCCCCGGACGGCGTTGGAAGAGGTTGCCGAGAAAACCGGACGTTCGCTTGTCGATGTGTACGGTGTGGCAACATTTTACAAGGCATTCAGTCTCAAACCTCGGGGAAAACATCTGATATCCGTTTGCCTGGGTACGGCCTGCCATGTGCGGGGAGGGCCCCAGATCGCCAAGGAGGTCAAACGGCAACTGGGAATCGGACCGGGAGAAACGACCCCCGACAAGGAATTCACGCTGGAGACCGTAAATTGTCTGGGGGCCTGCGCTCTGGGACCGGTGGTGGTCATTGACGGCCATTATTTCCCGAATGTAAAAACCTCGATGGTGAAGGGAATCATAACCCGCGCCCGCGAGGGCCTGGATAAGGTTGAGGTCGATAAGGATGCCCGTGTCTTTCCGATTGAGGTGAGCTGTGCAAGATGCAATCACAGCCTTATGAGTTTCGAGCACAAGCTCGATGGGTACCCCTCAGTCAGGGTCACGGTCTCGTTCGGACAGAAACACGGCTGGATGGAGCTCTCCAGCTTGTACGGAAGCTACAATACCGACTCCAAGCATGAAATTCCCGATGACACAATCGTGAATTTTTTCTGTCCTCATTGCAATTCCGAACTAATGGGCGGTTCGACCTGCGGTGAATGCGGTGCGCCGATGGTGCCAATGATTGTGCGCGGGGGAGGAATGGTGCAAATCTGTTCCCGTAAAGGCTGTAAAGGACATATGCTGGATTTACCATAAAGTTACTTTTAAATAAGGTTCAAATAAATCAACTGGAATTAGACAAAGAGATATCGGGATAGCTCTATGCAAAGATTAAGATCAATAGACGAATTTAAGTTATTGTGCGAAAGGATAACCGGCGAAAGGGATCCCCGCACGATAATGGTAATTCCGACCGGTACCTGCGGCCAGGCCAGCGGCGCCAATGACCTGATAAGGATGGCCAAACGTGTTCTGCTGGAGAAAGAGCTGATAGGCAAGATCGGTCTTCGAATTACCGGATGTCATGGATTCTGCGAGATGGAGCCTTCTCTTCTGATCGAACCCGAGGGGACATTTTATCCGAGAGTTAAAATCGAGGATATCCCGAGGATAATCGACGCGATCTGTAATCAAGAGGTTGTCAAGGATCTGCTCTATGTTGATCCGGAAAGCGGACGTGCAATAGCAAAGCAGTCCAAAATTCCGTTTTTCGCCGGGCAGGTTCGAACCTTGATGTCACAGAACGAGAAGATCGATCCAATCCGCATTTTCCAATATATCGAAAACGGAGGTTATTCCGCGCTGGTTAAACTTCTGGAAAGCAAGGATTCCCAGGGCATTATTGAGGAGGTCAAGGCCTCCGGCTTGCGTGGCCGCGGCGGGGCAGGCTTTCCCACCGGCCTGAAATGGGAACTTCTGGCCAGGCAGAACTCGAAGCGCGGGAAATATCTTGTGTGCAATGCCGACGAAGGCGATCCGGGCGCCTATATGGACCGCAGCCTTCTGGAAGGCAATCCGCACAGTATCATAGAAGGTATGATAATAGGCGCATATGCGACCGGCGCCACCGACGGCGTTATTTATGTCCGAAACGAATATCCTCTGGCAATCAAACACCTGACAATTGCCCTGCGCCAGGCGCGTGAGATGGGCTTTCTGGGCGAGGATATAATCAACACCCGCTTCTCCTTCGACATAAAGCTCGTCAGAGGCGCGGGAGCGTTTGTCTGCGGCGAGGAAACCTCGCTGATTCATTCAGTCGAGGGTCATATCGGTGAACCGCGTCAGAGGCCGCCATTTCCGGTTCAGAAGGGAATTTTCGGCAAGCCTACGGCAATCAACAACGTTGAGACCTGGGCTAATGTACCGATCATCATGCGCAAGGGCGCTGATAAATATGCCAGGGTCGGCACCACTCACAATTCCGGCACGAAAATCTTCAGTCTGGTCGGCAAAGTGAGAAATACGGGTCTGGTCGAGGTGCCCATGGGAACGACTATCAACGAGATAGTCAATGAGATCGGCGGAGGCTCCGCCGGCAATTCCAAAATCAAGGCAGTGCAGACCGGCGGGCCCTCGGGAGGATGTATTCCTTCCAATATGTTCAACATACCGATTGATTACGACAGTCTCTCCCGGGCAGGTTCGATTATGGGTTCGGGCGGTATGATCGTGATGGACGAAAACACTTGCATGGTCGATATCGCCAGATATTATATGGGCTTTTTGAAGGATGAGTCCTGCGGCAAATGTTTCACCTGCCGCAAGGGCACACAAAGGATGTATGAAATTCTGGACGACATCTCTAAAGGTCATGCAACGGTGGAACATATCGATCTGCTGGAAGAACTGGCTCATGTGGTCAAGGATACATCGATGTGCGGCCTGGGGCAATCGGCGCCCAATCCGATTATTTCGAATCTGCGCTATTTTAAGGACGAATATCTGGAACATATTGTGGACAAGAAATGCGAGGCGGGTGTCTGCCGCGAGCTGGTTGGCGCACCCTGTCAGGCCACCTGTCCTCTGGGCACCGAAGCCTGGCGCTATATTGCGCATATCGGGCGAGGTGAATACGACGAGGCCTATCTGGCAATTCGCGAGGCCAATCCGTTCCCGTCGGTATGTGCCCGTGTCTGCAACCATCCATGCGAAGATAAATGCCGAGCCGGTACCGCCGGAGGCGATCCGATCGCTATCAGGGCCCTGAAGCGTTTCGTGACCGACCGGGTAGACCCGAGAATTTACGAACCGAAGCGTTATGAGGATGCAGTTGCCAACGGTGACAATGTGGCGATTATCGGAGCTGGCCCTGCGGGTCTGACAGCGGCACATTATCTCTCGCTGAGAGGATATAAATCGACGGTTTTCGATTCCGAATGCAAGCCCGGCGGTATGATGTTCACGGCTATTCCGGCCTATCGTCTGCCGCGGGAGGTAATCGAGAAAGAGATCGAGAGCCTGATCGACGAAAATGTTACATTAGAATGCAACAAAACGCTGGGCAAGGATATAACCGTGGATCAGCTTCTTGAAGACGGTTACAAGGCGGTATTCCTGGCGCTGGGCGCCCACAAATCCAAGCCTTTGCGAATCGAGGGCGAGAATGCCGAGGGCGTTTATCCCTCGGTAAAATTCCTGAGCGATTTCAATGTTCACGGAAAAAAGCTGGCAAAGGGCGCAGTGGGTGTGATCGGCGGGGGAAACTCGGCGGTTGATGCCGCACGTGTGGCCATCCGTCAGGAGGATGTCGACAGCGTTACGATTTTCTACCGCAGGACACGCAACGAGATGCCCGCCTATGCGGAGGAGATCGAAGCCGCCGTTCAGGAAGGGATCAAGATAGAACCGCTGATTTCGCCCAACCGTGTGATAACTTCGGGCGGAGGACTGAGCGGCATCGAGTGTGTGGCCAATATGCTGGGTGAGAGAGACTCCAGCGGCCGCCGCCGTCCGGTGCCGATCGAAAACAGCGAGTTCATAGTCCCGCTGGACACATTAATCGTGGCAATAAGCGAGGGTTCCGATATCGACTGCCTCTCGGTGGCAAGCTCGATGCAGATCGAGACGGACGCCAAATCGAGCACGGTGGTGGTTGACGAGGATACCCTCTGCACTAACCGTCCCGGCGTATTCGCGGGCGGTGATCTGGTCACGGGACCGAACACAATAGTCGATGCCATTGCCGCCGGAAAGAAGGCCGCGGTAATGATCGATCGATATATAAAGGGTGAGGAACTAAAACAGACTCCGCGTATCAATCTGCCCAGT
>WJIM01000094.1 GCA_014730285.1 Candidatus Zixiibacteriota bacterium | reverse complement strand
TCTTGTTCTTTTTCGGAGCAGTAAGCCAAAAAGCAGATTGCGGCCACCAATCCGATTATCAGGAATAAAGGTGACTTCATGATATAATTCCCTTTGCATTTATTTATTGATTGTCTCATATAGATTAATAACGCATTTGAGCTATCATCGTCAATAACAAAATAGCCACGTGATTGGGAGCTTTTTTAACCGTCGCGCAGGGTCACACCCCAATGATTACATCGAGAGCCAAGCCCCCGTGCTACGCCAAGAGAGTCTTTTTCCAACGAGCCGCCAAAGAGTTGGGCCAACCGACATCCTCTCAATCTCATATACCCCACAAACTTATATCATACGGGAACCGGGAGGGGTCTAAGCGGTTATAAGAGGCGGATATTTTGCTTGCTTTTTCGGTAAGATACTTTAGATTATGAGGTTCATTACGGAACCTGTAAAGGAGATTGTTAAAATGAAGGAAGGTATTCATCCTAAATATGTCGACGCCAAGATTACCTGCGCCTGCGGCAATGTGATCGAAACACGTGCCACGCAGCCGGAAATCAGGGTCGATATCTGCAGTGCATGCCATCCATTCTTCACCGGCAAGCAGAAACTGGTCGACACGGCTGGCCGTGTAGAGCGTTTCAAGAGAAAATACGCCAAGTACCAGAAAAAAGACAAAAAAGAAGACTCGAAATCCAAATAGAGTTTATTTGTTTAAAATAGACAGCTATTTTATACTTATGCTGTCTATTTTTATATCTAAAACTACAACCGGGGTTGGACTATGCCGGATTTGAATGTTGGCGGACAGGCGGTAATTGAGGGGGTAATGATGCGTTCCAAGGATCGTGTGGCCACTGCGGTCAGACGGGCCTCGGGTCAAATCGAGATACAGTCGGATGAATTTGTATCCCTGACAAAACGCAAGAAATTTCTCGGCCTGCCGATTATTCGTGGGGCGGTATCGTTATTCGAGATGCTGGTGATCGGCATCAAGACATTGAATTATTCCGCCTCGATAGCGGCCGAGGACATCGATAGGGCAGAGGGGAAAGAGCCCAACAAGAAATCGAATAGTTTTATGCTGGGTGTGAGCGCGGTAATCGCTTTTGCACTGGGGATCGGTATATTCTTTTTCCTTCCGCTTTTATTCTCACAGCTTGTAGGAGTAAAGCAGGAAGCGCTCTGGTTCAACCTGATAGCGGGTGTGATCAGGGCAGCCATGTTTCTGGCTTATGTGTGGGCACTTTCCAAATTCGGTGAGTTCCGGCGCGTGTTCGAATATCACGGCGCGGAACATAAATCGATATTCGCCTATGAAAGCGGCGAGGATTTGGTGGCCGAAAACGCACGAAAATACACACGGCTGCACCCGCGCTGCGGCACCAGCTTTATCCTGATCGTGGTGCTTCTGGCGATATTGACCTATTCGATTTCGGATACGATTTATTACCTGATCACCGGCTATCCGCCGGCGCTGTTTACAAGATTCGGGATTCATCTGATGCTATTACCGTTAGTGGCGGGAGTATCTTACGAGCTTTTAAAGCTATCGGGTAAGACCCGTGATAATAAACTCACCCAGATTATGATTCAGCCCGGCTTGTGGCTGCAGAGAATAACCACACAGGAGCCGGATTTAAGCCAGCTCGAGGTTGCAATAGCGGCCCTGCGTTCCTCACTGGGAATGGAACCGGTGGCAAAGGCAGAACCGGAAGAGGCCAAGTAAGTATGTTAGATATCGTAAACGGATTAGAAGAAAAGCTGGAAAAACTGGACAAGAAGCTCTCCGACCCTGAGGTGCTTTCCGACCAAAAGAAGATCAGAGATATCTCGCGTGAGAGAAAAGAGCTGATCGATATTCTGGAAGTCGGCAGGGAGTACAAAAAGATTTTTCAGACCATCAAGGATGATGAGAAGGTCAGGCGCGAGGAATCCGACAAAGAGCTTCTGGAAATGGTCCATACCGAGCTGGAGGAACTCCGTCCCAAATTAGAGGAGCTGGAGGAGAAGCTGAAGCTTCTGCTGGTGCCGAGAGATCCCAATGACGCCAAAAACACCCTCATGGAAATCCGTGCCGGCACTGGCGGGGAGGAGGCGGCTTTGTTTGCGGCCGATTTATTCCGTATGTACCAGCGTTATATCGAGGAGAACGGCTGGAAGCTGGAGGTGATGACCTCTAATCCTACCGGGGTGGGCGGCTTCAAGGAGATAATCTTCCTGGTCGAAGGGGACGGCGCCTATGGTAAACTGAAATTCGAATCGGGAGTACATCGTGTCCAGCGTGTGCCCGAAACCGAGGCCTCGGGACGGATTCATACCTCGGCGGCGTCGGTGGCGGTGCTTCCGGAGGCGGAGGATGTGGATATCGATATTGATCCGAATGATCTTCGTATCGATGTCTACCGATCATCCGGGCCGGGAGGGCAGTCGGTGAATACGACCGATTCCGCAGTCAGAATTACACATGAGCCTACCGGTCTGGTAGTGAGCTGTCAGGATGAAAAGTCACAGTTGAAAAATAAGAATAAGGCCATGAAGGTACTTCGTGCCCGCATACTGGACAAAGCTATAGCCGAGCAGAACGCCGAAATCGCCAGCCAGAGGAAAGCGCAGGTTTCGACCGGGGACAGATCGGCCAAGATCAGGACCTATAATTTCCCGCAGGGAAGACTTACCGACCACAGAATTGGATTGACACTTTACAAACTTGATTCTATAATGGAGGGCAACCTGGAAGAGGTGATTGAAGCATTGAAGCTCGAGGACCGTGCCGAAAGGCTGAGCGAAATCGAGGTGGCCTGACGGGGGGATGATGAAGCCGTACAAGATTTTTCTTGCTCTCCTGTTTACATTGGCGATATTAATCGGAATCAGATACACCAATCAAAATTTTAATCAAATCGAGAAAAAGACCTATGCCGGCGGGCTGGCGCTGAAACATGAATTCAATCATTTTTACTACGGAGATGAGGGTGATGTTGTAATCAGCGTTGATGTTGAGGGGGGAAGACTGCCCTTCGAGAACAGCATCGGCTTTTACTACAAGCCGTCGCGCCTGGCCGGATATGAGGGGGAAATATCGTATACCCGCTATGAGATGAAGCCGACAGTCTCCAATCCGAATCGCTACGAGATTATTATCCCGCGGGGAGAAAAAGGCGACAAGATTTTTTATTACCTCGAACTTAATGATTCTGACGGCAACACTGTAGCATCGCTGATCTCGGGTGAAGATAATTTGAAGGAAACATGGGTGGTCTTTGCGGGCGAACGTCCGCTGATTCTTTTCATGGGACATGTGCTTTTGATGCTGGCCGGATTTTTCTTCGTATCGCTGGCTTTTTTAACATCGTTTTCCAATCTTCAGAACAGCCTGAACAACACAGTTCTCGGAAAACAGATTCTGTGGTCGGTGATTTTTATCCTGCTGGGGTCGGCAGCTCTTGGACTGAACAGGCAGATGTTTGGAACCTACTGGGATGGAATACCATTAGGAAATGATATAACCGCCAGCCTGGCTCTGATAATATTTTTGTACTGGCTGATTATGCTTATACTGATGAAAGGTTCTGCCTTTAAATCCAGCCCGTCAAAAAATATTCTGCCTCCCGGAGGAGCGCGTATACTGGTCATAATCGGTTTTATAATCACCACTGCGGCGTATCTTGTACCGCACGGCATGGGAGAATTTTAGAAGATGCCTCAGGAGAATATTTATAATGCAGCATTGGATGAGGCCAAACGTCTGGGGGCATCGTATGCAGACTATCGTGAGGAAGATATAACCGAACAAAGCCTGTCTGTTTCCGACGGTTCTCCCGAGCTTTTGAACCGCACCTATTCCAACGGTTTTGCGGTTCGTGTGATCGCTGACGGCGCCTGGGGATTTGCGGCCGATTCGATTATCAATGAGGATTCGGTGAAAAAAGCTGTGGCGACTGCGGTGGAGATAGCCAGAGCATCGGCAAGGATCAATAAATCTGCACTCGATCTGGCAGAAAGGCCGGCGGTTGAAGACAGCTATACTACTCCGTTTGAAAAAAATCCTTTTGCGGTGCCCTTTGCCGAAAAGCTAGAGCTTCTAAGTGAGCTGGAGCAGATGATGAGGACCAGCTCGCAAATCAATTCCACCTCAGCCTTTATGACCTTTATCCGGACTCAGAAGTTTTATGCCTCGCTTGACGGTTCCCGTATCAGTCAGGACCTTTATCAGGCCGGTTGCGGAGCGTCATGCGGCGTGATCAAATCTCATCGCGACAGAACCGAAAGATCGTTCCCAACACCCAACGGCCAGTGGATCACGGGCGGATATGAGATCGTGGATATGTTCGATTTCAAAAACGAGCTTCCCAAAATCGCCGAGGAGACTATGCAGCTTCTTACAGCCAAAGAATGTCCGAAGAAGGAAATGGATCTTGTTCTGGGAGGTGATCTTGTTTCGCTTCAGATTCATGAATCGGTAGGGCATCCGTTGGAACTGGACAGAGTTTTCGGCTATGAGCGCAATTTCTCTGGGGTATCATTTGCCACCACTGATAAACTGGGCAAGCTCAAATATGGCTCGGATATTCTGACATTTGTGGCAGATTCCACTTATACCGGCGGGCTTGCGACTTATGCCTACGATGATGAAGGCGTGAAAACAGGCCGTGATGTTTTGATCGATAAAGGTATTCTGGTGAATTATCTCTCGGACAGAGAAACCGCGCAGAGAATCGGCAAGAGGTCGACCGCCTGCGCCCGTGCTGAAGGCTGGATGAACACGCCGATTGTGAGGATTCCGAATGTCCTGCTTTTGCCGGGAGAGAGCAGCTTGGATCAGATGATCTCCGGTATTGACGACGGCATTTATATAAAGGCTCCCAATAGCTGGTCGATCGATGACAACCGCGAGGGCTTCACACTTGGCGGTGAAATCGGCTGGGAAATAAAGAACGGCAAAATCGGGGATATGGTTAAGCCCCCGCGTTATTCGGGCAACACGGTTGATTTCTGGAATTCCTGCGATGCTGTGGGAAATTCCGACGAGTGGGTAGTCTGGGGCACGCCCAATTGCGGCAAGGGACAGCCGGGACAGAATATGAGAACCGCGCAGGGATGTGCGCCGTGTAGATTCAGAAAGGTGAAAATCGGTTAGATTTATGCCGGAAAGATCGGAAATATTAAGCCGGGATTATATCCTCTCGACTTTCAAGAAGGCTCTGGAGCTTTCCAATGCCGACCAGACCGAGATTGTGCTGGAATCGGAAGAGCTTTCGCTTACTCGTTTTGCCGACAGCAAAATTACCCAGAATCTGACGACTGCCGATAATAAGGTCATTGTCCGTACGATTGACGGCAAGCGGATAGGAGTATCGGTTTCCAACAGCCTCGATCCCGAGGATTTGAGGCGGGCGGTACGTGCCTCGCAGGAGATCAGCTCGGTACAGAAACCGGATGAAGATTTCATCTCCCTGCCCCAATCACCGGCGGCGCTGCCGTCTAAAGCATACCATGAAGCTACTGCCGGATTCTCTCCTGTGGAGCGGGCTGAATCTATCGGCAAAATAAATGATGTCGGCAAAAAAGATAACCTGCTCTCATCGGGCGCATACAGAATTACCACAGACCGCGCCGCGGTCGTGAATTCTCTCGGCACTGAACAGTTTTTCGAGGGAACCAAGGCGGAGCTTTCCTTA
>WJIM01000093.1 GCA_014730285.1 Candidatus Zixiibacteriota bacterium | reverse complement strand
TTCATAATCAAATCTCTTTCTTTTATGCAATCCTTAAATTATACAACAATAGTCAGGTTTAGTTGTTCTGATTCTTATATTTACATGCAATAAAAAAGCTCCCGACAAAATTGCCGGGAGCCTTTGGAATAGTTCATCTGTTAATTTACGGGAAGATTCCCAGTTCCATATATGCCTGCGCTATTAAGTCGATAGCGTTTATGAAGGAAGCTGTCCTGAGATCGATTTCATCATTATGCTCTTTCTTAATCTCCCTTATTTTTTTGTATGAACCAATCATGGTCTCCTCAAGGCCGGAGTTTACCAAATCCTCTTCCTCGGCGCCGTGCAGTAGCGACTGCCATTCTTTATCGGTGAAGGCTTTGCCGGTGGCGCCTTCGATTGCCATCAGGATACGCCTCTGAGTGGTTTCTTCGAAACGTTTGCCCATGCGTCCGAAACGTATATGCGACAGATTCTTCAGCCATTCGAAGTAGGAAACCGTAACACCGCCGGCATTCAAATACGTGTCCGGGATAATCATAATATTCTTATCATGCAGAATCTGATGTGCGGCGGCAGTTACGGGGCCGTTAGCGGCCTCCGCTATAATCTTGGCCTTGACATTATTGGCATTCTCTTCTGTGATTTGATTTTCCAGAGCCGCCGGGACAAGGATATCGCATTCGAGCTCCAATGCATCATGAGTCTTCTCGATATTCTTTGCGCCCGGGAAATTTAGAATCGATCCGGTCTCCTTGCGATGCGCAACTACCTTATCGACATCCAAGCCCTTTTCATCATAGATTGCGCCTTCATATTCTGCCAGACCGATAATCTTAGCGCCGCCTTCCTGCAGGAATTTGGAGGCATGATACCCGACATTACCGAGCCCCTGCACAACCACTGTCTTTCCCATCAGGCCGAACGAAAGTCCCAAACGTTTCATATCTTCCGCCACAGAGCAGGCCTCGCGGATTCCGAAGAAGACCCCGCGTCCTGTGGCCTCCACACGTCCCTTGACACCGCCCTGGGTGATCGGCTTGCCGGTTACGCAGGCCGGAGCGTCAAGCGTATCGGGGGAGATTGCGCGATATGTATCGGCAATCCAGGCCATCTCCTGCGGGCCGGTGCCGTAATCGGGCGCCGGCACATCAACACCGGGACCGATAAAATTCTTTCTGATAAGTTCATACGTATAACGCCGGGTGATTCTTTCCAGTTCGGCTTCGGAGTATTCACGGCGGTCGATTTTGATTGCGCCCTTAGCGCCTCCGAAAGGCACACTTACGATCGCGCACTTGTATGTCATAAGCGCCGCCAGAGCCATAACCTCGTCCTCGTTAGCCTGGGGGCTGTAACGGATTCCGCCCTTGACCGGGAGCCTGTGATGGCTGTGTTCGGCGCGCCAGGAATGGATTACCTCGATGCTCCCATTATCGCGCTTGATCGGAAACATCATATGATAGACGCTGTTGCAGATTTTGATCTGGCGCAGAAGACCGCGCGGATGTTTGGTGTATTGTGCGGCTTTTTCGAAATAGTCGTTGACCTGCTGATAGAAGCTCACATGATCAGGCATCGAATCTCCTCCTTTTATGCCCGCAAACGGCTGGCATTTATAGCCGTAAAAATAGATGTTTTCAATATTTTGAATATAACATCAAATTAATATAAATGTTGCCATGATTTGCATTTTTTTGGCAGAAAATGGCGGGAAGTGGGGGAGAGTGGTTCGCTGTGGGATAAAGGTTTATCTTTCGGGTGTCCCATCCCCGTTGGGACGATTTATCGTCCCGTAAGGGGTGGGAATTGAATGATTTTGCAATTGAGACACGTTATTCTGATGATTAACACAGTAGGATACCCGTCTGAATCCACATTTCATGTGGTTACCGCATTTGCTTATTTCTTAGCAGGGTGCCCCAAGCTTTAGCTTGGGAGAATTTATAGATTTTACAAGCCCTTAAGATTGTGTCACCCAATTATTCTTTGGCCAGCTCCTGTATACTTTCCTCCAGCAAATTATTGAATTTTTCCGGGGCGTCCCACATTACCAGATGGCCGACGTCGGGAATAATCCTTGCTTCGAATGAGGGGACATACTTTCTGAAGGCATCAATATTTGTAGGCTGTTGATCGGAGTTTATGGCGATGACCGGGCATTCGATTTCGGAAAGTGATTCGGTAACATCTTCATTCAACCATTTAGAATAAGTGCGAAGCATTTCTCTCCATCCTTTTTTGGGGACATCCTGTATCATTGCAAGCAGGCGCTGATGATTTTCCTCGCGATTATGCCGGAAGAAGGGCTGTGTGTTTTCCATGGTGGGATTGTTTACTATATGCATAAAGGAGTTTATTAAGTTGTCAACGGCCTCCGGAGGCATCTTTGCATCCACATCATGCAAATGATCCACCACAACAATTCCGTCAACAGCTTCGGGCATTTTAGTTGCAGTCTCAACCGCTACTCCTGCGCCCATCGAGAATCCGACCAGTATAATCCGATCAAGATTAAGCTCTTCGACTACGGCCTTGACATCGTCGGCGAAATTCGAGACAGTCCATGACATACGGTTATTTCCAGATTCTCCAAAACCTGCCAGATCGAGTGCAACCACTTTATAATTCTGGGAGAAATGATCTATCTGATCATCCCATACAGTTCTGTTATTGCTCCAGCCGTGTATGAAAACTAATGCGGATTTTCCTTCGCCCTGCACCTCGTAAGCAATCTCGACTGCGTCTGAAGATACCGCCGGGCTGCCGTTTTGCTCAGAACAAGATATGCAGGCAATCATTATCCAGATCAGGCAAAGTAAGCAGTAATGCATTTTGGTCATGATATCAGCTCCCTTATATATGATAGAAACATCTTTGTCGAATTGACTTAAATGTAGATAAAAACAGTCTCTTATGCAAGGATTATTGAATGGAGGATAAAATTTAGGGTGACCGTAGCTTTAGGGAGTGTTGATAAACTATGAATGCATTGATATTCGTCATTGCGAGGAGCGAAGCGACGTGGCAATTTCCGCGGCCATTCTTGAGCCAATCGCGGAGATTGCCACGGTCGTCCTCGCCTTCGGCGGGACTCCCTCGGAATGACGTGTCTCGTTTTTTATTTCAATATCTTTAACTTTTTCAACAATCCATTTAGCTTGGGATGATTCATATATTTTCAAGCCCGATCTGAAGATCGGGGCACCCGAAATCTACTTCTTTTTCCCGCGCTTCTTTTTGGCAGGTTCTAAGATGAGCTTGATGGCTTCGTCTATTGTTTTGACAAATTTGTATGTCAGTTTCTTCTTTAGCTCGTCGGGGATATCATCAATATCTTTTTTATTTGCCTCGGGAAGGATGATTGTCTTGAT
>WJIM01000092.1 GCA_014730285.1 Candidatus Zixiibacteriota bacterium | reverse complement strand
GGAATTGATCTTGCCAGACCAATGCTGGATACCTGTAGAAAAAAGATCAACAACCTGTCCGATGATGTTCGCGAACGAATAGAACTGGTTCACGGCGATATTAGGGAATTCAGCCTGGACCAAAAATATAATCTGGCGATACTGCCTTTCCGGGTCTTCCAGCATTTAATTGAGGTAGAGGATCAGCTATCATGCCTTGCATGTATCCGCAGACATCTAAATCCCGGCGGTTTGATGATCCTGGATTTATTCAATCCTTCCCTTCCGAGGCTGGTAGATGACAGGTTTCTCGAGGAATTCGGCGAGGAACCGGAATTTGAAATGCCCGATGGACGCAGGGTAATACGAAAATTTAAAAACAACAAGCGCGATTGCTTCAGGCAGGTTTTTGAAGTTGAACTCATCTATTATGTTACTCATCCTGATGGTACCAAAGAAAGGCAGGTGCATGCATTCCCCTTTAGATACTTCTTCCGTTACGAGCTCGAACATCTTCTGGCCAGAACCGGATTTGAGGTGATCGATCTTTATGCCGATTATGACAAATCCAAATTCGGAAGCAAGGATCCGGGTGAGTTGATATTTATCGCTCGCAAATACAAATAGCCTTATTTATATTTACACTTGAATTATTGGCCGGAATTGGATATATTTCATAAACTTACAGATGGCGAAGTACGGTTTTCTCCCATGGGGGGCTTAGGGAATGAAAAAGGAGGATTTTAGAATGAGAAAATTGACCGTTTTGCTTGTTATTTCAGTTCTGATTTTGCCGCTTTTGGTCGGCTGTTCGTCGAAAGCCAAAGACGAACGTATAGCCACGCTGGAATCGCAAGTGGCGGACCTGACCAGTGATTTGGAGCAGGCACGCCGCGCCCGTGAGCAGGCTGAACAGCGTGCCGCAGCGCTTCAGTCCGATCTGGATTCGCTGGCAAAGAAACTTGAGATTACAATGGAGGAGCAGGAGCAGAACAAGCTCTTGCGTATTCCGGATGAGCTGATGTTCTCAAGTGGAAGCGCGACGATTAATCAGAGCGGAAAAAATATGCTGGGCGAGGTTTCCAACATAGTCGATAAGTATCCCGAATACGATATTCGTGTCGAGGGCCATACCGACGACAAACAGATTCTGCCCGAATTTCAGGATCGTTTCCGCACCAACTGGGAGCTTTCCACTGCACGCGCCACGCATGTGGTGCGCCATATGATTAACGATCGCAGCGTCGATCCCAAACGAATCAGTGCGGTCGGCTATGGCGAATATCGTCCTATTGCGACCAACGAGACTCCCGAAGGACGTTCTCAGAATCGCCGGGTCGAGATTTATTTCGTTCCGCAGTTCGAGATTAAACCGATAGGCGAACAGGAACAGCCCCAGCAGGAACCACCGCTGTAATAATTATGCGTATCGGCAGGTTCCCTGTGAACCTGCCGATACAGAATAGGCAGGACCGCAAGGGTCCTGTCCTACTCTTTTGTCAACAATCATATGGACTTCGAAAACGTATATGAAGATGATTTTCGCGCCAGCGAATATGCCCGTCTGGAATTTCCGGGCACATATTATCTTGCCTATCGTGACCTCCCAGAAATAATCTCGAAGCATGTGAATGGGACCAAGGCTCTCGATTTCGGCTGCGGAGCTGGAAGGTCCACACGCTTCCTGAAAAAACTGGGCTTCAATGCCATCGGCGTTGATATCTCGAAAAGGATGATAGATCAAGCTCAAAAGATCGATCCAGAGGGAGTATATCGCCTGATAGATGATGCTGATTTAAGCAGTTTCAATGACGGTTCATTTGATCTGGCACAGTCGATATTTACATTCGATAACATCCCCACCCTCGAAAAAAAGCTGAATAACCTCGTATCAATAAAAAGAGCTCTTAAGCCGGATGGGCGCTTTATAAATCTAGTCTCATCGCCCGAAATCTACCTGCATGAATGGGCCTCGTTTTCTACCAGAGATTTCCCGGAAAACCGTAACGCCAAAAGCGGCGACCGTGTAAGAATTGTCATGAAGGATATTTCCGATAAGCGCCCGGTTGAGGATATTGTCTGGTCGGATGAAGCTTACCGTGAAAATTACCTCCAGACCGGATTTGAAATAATCGAGATCCATAAGCCGCTGGGCAAAAAGGACGAGCCCTACGAATGGATCACAGAGACCGAAATCGCACCCTGGGTAATTTATGTGCTAAAGCCAAATAATCCGGAATGATCTGAATAAAACAGGCTGCAATAAAAAATACCCCCGGCGCGACTCGAACGCGCGACACATGGTTTAGGAAACCATTGCTCTATCCACCTGAGCTACGGGGGCATCTGAGTATATATTTACATCCGATATTATCAATTCTTATACGCATTGTCAAATTATTTGATAGAAGGGATGTGAACAAAAATCCGCCTTCATGTGTGCCGTCAGGAACCCTTTCCTGAAGGCCTGAATCCGTCGGGTTAGGGAACCCGACGGCACTATCTGAGGGGTGCCCCCTCCCACACAAAAACAGGCAGGACCGCAGGGGACCTGCCCTAAAAATCTCATATCGGCCACTGCCCTATTCCGAATCGTATTTGATTAAGGGCAGGTAATCGTATTTCTGGAATTTTTCCTGGCCCTTGAGGAAAGACAGTTCGATCAACACCGCAATTCCGGCAATATTGGCGCCCAGCTTCTCGACCATGCCGCAGGTCGCCGCCAGAGTTCCGCCGGTCGCCATCAGGTCATCCACGATCAAAACCCGATCGCCGGACTTGATAGCATCGCGATGCATCTCCAGCGCATCCACGCCGTATTCCAGCTCATATTCCTTCTTGATCGTTTCGCCAGGCAGCTTGCCCAGCTTCCTGACCGGCACGAAGGCCGCATTTATCTTGTATGCCAATGCTCCACCGAAGATAAATCCGCGCGATTCAATAGCGATAATCTTATTGATATCTTTATCCTTGAAATGATCGGCGTATATATCGATTACTTTTTGAAAGGCCTCGACATCATCGAGGAGTGTGGTAATATCTCTGAACACGATACCCGGTTTGGGGAAATTGGGTATGTTTCGAATTTTCTGTTTCAAATCGTCGATATTCATTTTAAAATCTCACCTGAAATTTTTCGTATTTTCCCTCATACGGTTTCCATTCGATTTGAAAATTGGAGACATGCCCATGGCTCGGGCCAATCTTCAATTCCTTCAAAAAACCTGCCACCGCACTTTTATCCCCTTCAACCTCAACCTCAACATCTCCGGTGGCCAGGTTTTTGACCCAGCCGGAAATGTCATGATTCTTCGCCAAATCGGTGGTGAAATATCTGAATCCAACCCCCTGCACACGACCGGAAATAATAATTTTCGCGGCCACATTACCGTTTACTTCCGTGTTTCCATCAGCGCTAATGACACTGCCTCCTTCGCGTTTTCAGCCTTGATGATTTTATCATCAACATCCCAGCTCCCCAAAGATACAACAGGTTTCTTCATTTTCAAAGCAAAACCGAGTTCGGAAAGCGTCCCGAACATACCGGGCATGGCAATCACAACATCGGCGGTTCTGATGATAACCAGATTGCGGGCCTCGCCGAATCCGGAACAGACGGCATAGTCGATAAATTCATTGGCATCGCTCTTGTCTGTTCCGGGAAGTATGCCGATTGTAACTCCTCCCTCCGATTTTGCCCCATCAGCCGCACCTTTCATAATTCCGTCCAGCCCGCCGCAGACTAAAACCGCACCCTCCCGTGCGATCTCTTTGCCCACTTCTGCCGCGAGATTTCGGAGTTTTCTCGTACATCGCCCCGCGCCGATGACTCCCACATAAATATTTCCCTTGGAATCAGGCATGTGCAGAAATCTCCTTTATTCCATACAGATGTCCCCAGGTGTTGGTCAAATTTAAAATCGGGGCGACTGGATTTGAACCAGCGACCCCTTAGTCCCGAACCAAGTGCTCTACCAGGCTGAGCCACGCCCCGATTTAATTCACTAAGAATATATAAGATTCCTATTTTGTCAATAGAATTCCTTGCCTTATGTTCCCGTTAACAGCTTTCTGTAATACTTAGACCCGATTTAACAGGGTGAAATATCTCTTTAAAATCAGACAGATTCTTCGCTTCGCCCAGAATGACATTTCTATATCGCAGACTGCCTCAACATCCTCGAAAAAGAACCATTCACCGCCTTTAAAGATTGCTTTATAGCTTTATTTTCACGTCCTTAAGTTCTTCGTGAAGCTCGATATTTGTCATATCCACTTTCAAGGGCGAAATCGAGACCATACCCCGCGAAACCGCGGCGAAATCCGAACCCTCAACATCCATCCATTCCGGATCGCCCGCGATCCAGTAATAATTCTTGCCTCTCGGATCGACCTTCTCGACAACCACGTCATTGTATATTCGTCTCCCGAGACGTGTCACCTTCACGCCCTTAAACTGCCTGCTGCCGATATACGGCATATTTATATTCAAGAATGAAAACTGCGGAAGGCCGTTTTTCACCACCCAGAGTGCGATTTTTCTCACCGCTTTGGCCGCCGGAACGAAATCACCCTTCTCGGGATTTATAAGCGAGACGGCCATTGACGGTATCCCGATAATCGAACCCTCGATGGCTGCCGCCACAGTACCGGAATAGGAAACATCATCACCCATATTAGCGCCGTGATTGATACCGGAAATCAGAAGATCGGGCTTGCGCTTATTCTTGAGAAGACCGTGCACAGCCACCATGACCGCATCCGTAGGAGTGCCGTCCACGGCATAACGGTTGTTCCCGAATTCGATGATTCTCAGTGGACGGGTGAGAGTAAGCGAGTGAGACGATGCCGACTGCTCACGGTCAGGCGCGACCACCATAATCTCCCCGAAGCTCTTCATCTGCTTCGCCAGAGTATTCAATCCGGGAGCATGAATCCCATCGTCATTTGTCAGAAGTACCAGTAGATCTTTTTTCTTTGCCAATTCAAATCCTGCCTTATAATAAAAATAGAAAGCTAAAAATAGCTGTATTTATGAGTATGTCAAGAGGTTATACGCTCACCAAATCAGAGATTTCCACATCAGCTTGATAAATCTGCCGGTATCGACCAGCGGATTTATATAGCTTTGCGAGCCCGTATATATCGTGGGGATTTTCACCTCCCAGACCTTTAATCCGGCCTGGCCGGACTTGAACAGGAATTCCGATTCGGTATCATAGCGGGAGGATCGGAGCTTGATTGCTCTTAAAGCCCTGCTTGAAGTAAACCTGTATCCGGATTGCGAATCGCGCACGAAACGGCCGGAAAAACAGGAGATGATAAGCGAGGTCAGCTCGTTAGTCAGAAAACGCTCGAAAGGCATATTGCCGAGATTTCTTTCACGGGTGCCCACTATCACATCGGCATCATTTTCTTCCGCAACCTGTATAAATTCCGGAATCAGATCGGGATCATGCTGGAGGTCGGCATCAATCGAAATCACTCCATCATAACGATTTTCCAGCGCATGCTTAAAGCCGGTCTTGAGCGCTTCGCCTTTGCCTTTATTTATTTCATGCTGAAGGACCACCGCGCCGGTTGATTTGGCGGATGCACATGTATTATCCGGGGAGCCGTCCTCTACAATCAGGATATCCTTTTTGTCGACATACTTATTTATGCGTTCGACCAGTTTCGGTAATATGTCGGCGGCCTTGTATGCAGGTATTAGAATAAGTATTTTCATAAGCAGATCATCTTAAATGTTATAT
>WJIM01000091.1 GCA_014730285.1 Candidatus Zixiibacteriota bacterium | reverse complement strand
GCCCACAGTTCCGGTGGCCGATATTACGAATTCATAGCCGAGCCTCCCGGCCTCCTTCATCTGCGCTTCTGGAAGCTTTTCCGGTCGAAAAACAAGCTGAGTTATTCCGTATCTGTCGCGCAGGTCGATAAAAATCAATCCGCCATGATCGCGCCGTCTGTGAACCCATCCATTCAGGGTAACCGTAGAACCGGCATCGGAGCCTCGCAATTCGCCGCATGTATGATCTCTTTTGTGCTCGGAAAAGTTAAACAAGATTCTCTCCAACTTTATGATACACTTTAAACTATTATCGGTCTCTTATTCATAAGTTCAAGCCCGTAAGATACGTGGGGGATGATATTAGTCAATGCTTTTTTGGCGCCTGATTTTGAGGTAATACCGGATCGCGATCTGCGCTGCAACCGCCCCCAGGCAGTCCGCAGCAAGGTCTCCAACCGTAGATTCCCGTCCCGGTACGAAGTATTGATGGAGCTCGTCGCTGCCCGCAAAGAGGCAGGCAATCACCGCCGCCATGATATGAATTTTGCTTCTAATAGACTGATTTCTGTAGGATAAAAGCGCTACATACAGAAAGATAGAAAGCAGGGCGTATTCACCGAAGTGATATATCTTATCCTCCAGCCCGAATCCAATGGAGGGCGGCGAAACCGTCTGCAGGCCGGACACATAGAAAATTATCGCCATATATAAAATGGCCGGCAGATGAAAAAGCAACGACCGCTTGAAGCCGTTTGATATTTTTGACAACCAGAATTTATCTTTATTTTCCATGGAAATTTAATATCGCTTTCTATTTCCGCGTAAGGCGCGAAACCGTTTCGATGTGAAATGTATGCGGGAACATATCGACCGGCACAGTCTTGTCGAGCTTATATCCGTTCTGTTCCAGTTCCTTTAGGTCGGCAGCCAGAGTTGAGGGATTGCAGGAGATATAGACGATTTTTTTTGGCCTCAGCTTAAAAACCCTGACCAGCGCCTTGTGCCCGATTCCGGCACGGGGAGGGTCGGCAATTATCGTATCGAAATTCCGCTCCTCATTAATCAGACCATCCATGATTTTTCGAACGTCGCCTGCGATAAACTCGCAGTTCTCAATATCGTTCAGCTCTGCGTTTTCATGAGCGCTTTTTATGGCGTCCGGATTGAGCTCGATACCCAGAACCGATTCAACATTGCGGGCGATATGAATAGCGATTGTCCCGCAGCCGGTATACAGATCGAGCACCCTTTCATCCGATTTGAACTTACCCATCTCAGCCGCAAGATTGTACAGGATTTCGGTTTGACGGCTGTTGGTCTGGAAAAACGATGAAGGTCGGATCAGAAATTTATTGCCCCCGATATTCTCGGTGATATGCTCCCTGCCCCAAACAACCTCTTCTGACTGACCGGAAGCGATGTTGGCCTTTTTGGAATTTATCACATGTACTATCGATGCCACTTCAGGAAATTCGGAGGTAATGGCTTCGATAAATTCTTCCATATAATCAAAATCACCCATATTGGTTACAAGAATCAGCATGATTTCGCCCGTAGCGGAGCTTTCTCTTATGATCAGAAAACGGAGATGGCCGTGATGCTCTGAAAGATGATAGGCCGGGATTTGCTTTTCTTTGAAGAAATCTCTTACATGCTTGACTATTTTGTTTGAGATTTCCGATTGCAGAATGCATTCCTCGACATCGAAAATCTTTTCCCATTCTCCGCGATGATGGAGTCCCAGTTTGAGATAATCCTCATCATCCGGCTTAAGGGAGAATTCCATCTTGTTGCGATAGAAAAATTGCTTCTCGGACGGCACTATTTTGGCCAGGGGAGGCTCCTCTATCTTGCCGATGCGTTTGATATGCTCGCGAACCGCCTCCTCTTTGGCATTCAATTGCAAATCATAAGGCAGATTCTGGAAACTGCATCCACCGCATATCCCGAAATGGCGGCATTTTGCTTCGATTGAATCCTCGGAATGTCTTACGAATTCGACCGTTCTGGCATCGGCATAACGCTTTTTGCGGGAGGTGATTTCCGCCCTGACAATATCGCCGGGAATCGTGTGCGGAATAAAGATCACGAAATTATCCACCCGCCCGATGCCCTTTCCGGTAAAGGACAGGCGGTCTACGGCAACCTCGAGGCGATCACCTATTTGCAGAGTCTTTGGCATAATCGGGAAATATCATTCCGGCAGTATCGCCGCGCGCGATTCGTTTAGCTTTTTCCATACTAACTTCCATCATGTAATCCTCAAGTCCGAACATCTCGGGCTCTTTCAAGGATGCTATAATATAACATGAATTGGCCTGAACAGTGTCGCCCTGTTTCTCGAAAATTTTACCCAGATTGTAAAATGCAATCCCCGGGGAATCGATTGCGATTGCGGCTTCGAACTGCTCTCTGGCCCACTCCGGCTTACCCATCTTGGCATAAGCCAGCCCCAGATTCGTAATGATCTCGCTGGACTGAGGATAGTTATGCATTAGCTCTTCCAGTATCATCCGAGCCTGCGCCAATTCGCCGGTATTTATCATGGCATTTGCCGCCCCGAAACGAAAGCGCGGATCATCCGGCCAGATTGCTGACATACTTTCATAATACTGCTTGGCCTTTTCATACTCACCGGCGTTAAATGCTTTCTCCGCGGGACCCAGTGCAAATTCTTTCAAACGCGGGCTGTCGCCCATACGCAGTGCCAGCTCCTTCAAGAGCTGTTGCGCACGGTCATAGTTTCCGACTTGCAAATTGCAGTCTATCAACGACATCTTGGCATTGACGTTATCCGGATTCTTATCCAGAAAAGCGTCTAACATTCCCAGCGCCTCATCACATTTTCCTTCTAATTTGAGTTTTTCTCCACCAAAGTAGTCCGCAAATTCGGATTCGGGATAATATTCACGAAATTTTTCAAGATGTAAGTCAATCAATGACTTTCTATTCGTGGCAAATGCCAGATTAATCAGGTTAACGCGAGCCTCGAAAAGCGAAGGGTCGGAGGTCAGGGCACGCTGGTACAGTTGTACCGCCTCATCGATATTACCGCGCTTCCTGGCAACATTGCCAAGATTGGTCAGGGCAGAGCCGTAACCGGGATTAACCTGAAGCGCGCGCTTATAAGCTTTTTCCGCAAGATCGAGGCTGTTGGCATTCCAGAAAAGATTGCCGAGTTCCAGATATGCGTTTTCAGGGTAGTGATAGTCGTCCCGCACGAATTTGGAATATTTATCGAAGCCGGTTGTATCGATTTTGTATGCTTCAAGATAATACCGCGAGGCGTTATTCAAATTGCCATTCTCCATAGCGGCGTTTGCCAGGCCGGTGTAAAACAGATACGGTTCTTCAAGCTCGGAAACAAAAGTCAGTTTCGGATCGGCCGTTACCGCTTCCTCGAATTTATCCTCGGCTTCCGAGAACTCCTCCTGCTTGAGATGCTCGATGCCGTTTCTGGCATCGCCAATAGCACCACCCTCACCCATGATGACAAATCTTACCAGAAGTACCAGGACTATAATAGCTATCCCGGTAATTAAAATCTGCATGCCGCTTTTGCCGGCGCCGGGTTTTTTTTCGCTATGTCTGTTTTTGTTTTCTTTATCAGCCATTTCCATCACCTCTACGCATGTTATACAAAAATTTCTTGCGGGAGTTTAAATCCCCCGCAATAACTATTTTATATACATGAAAACCGTGGTGAATTCAAGAAATTATCCGATCTTTTCAAAACGGGCCTGGAAAAACCTTAGGTATTCAGGCTCGTACACGAACTTCAGGCCCTTAATGTTCTCGCGTTTTTCGTAAACATCAATAATACCCTCGGCGGTAACATCCATATGCGCCTGAGTATACACACGCCTTGGAAGTGTCAGCCGTACAAGTTCCAGCGCGGGACGGTAATTCTCGCCGGTTTCGGGATTTCTGCCCTTGGAAACATTGCCGCGCTCCATTGAACGCACTCCCGACTCGATATAGATTTCAGCCGCCAATGCCTGCGCCGGAAACTGATCCTGGTCGATATGCGGCAGGAATTCGCGGGCATTTAAAAATACCGCATGGCCACCTGTCGGCATAACAATCGGTATTCCCTCATCCAGAAGCTTTTGTCCCAGATATTCCACCTGTCCGACACGCGCCCGGATATGATCGTATTGGACCGATTCCTCGATTCCAATCGCCAGCGCTTCCATATCGCGCCCGGCCATACCTCCATATGTATGCAGCCCTTCGTAAATCACCACCATATTTCTAGCTTTATCGAAAATCTCCTTGTCGTTGACAGCCAGAAATCCGCCGATATTCACCATCGGATCCTTCTTGGCCGACATTGTGCAGCCATCGGTTAAAGAGCAGATCTCATATACGATTTCAGCAATGGACTTATCTTTATATTCATCCTCTCTAACCTTGATAAAATAGGCGTTCTCGGCCACGCGGGTGGCGTCATGAATAATCGGGACGTTATGCTCTTTAGACCATTCCCTGAGCTTTTTCAGGTTGGCCATCGAAATCGGCTGACCTCCGGCCATGTTGACACAGGTTGCGATGCAGACATAGGGGATTTTGTCGGCGCCAACCTTTTTGCGCAAATCCTCGAGTTTATCGAAATCGACATTGCCTTTGAAGGGATGTTCGCTGTTGGGATCATGCGCCTCGTCTATTATCACATCGATAAAATGTCCACCGGCCAGCTCCTGATGAAGACGGGTTGTTGTGAAATACATATTGCCGGGGACATAATCATCCTTCTTGATCATAATCGTCGAAAGTATATGTTCCGCGCCTCGTCCCTGATGAGTAGGCACGATATATTTATAGCTATAGAATTTCCTAACCGCATCTTCAAGATTGTAAAAATTCCGGCTTCCGGCATAAGCCTCGTCACCAAGCATAATCCCGGCCCATTGACGGTCGCTCATAGCCGATGTGCCCGAGTCGGTTAGAAGGTCAATGTAGACATCGGCCGACTTTAATAGGAACGTGTTGTATCCGGCTTCCTCGGCACATTTCTGCCTGTATTCACGTGTTGTCATCTTCAGAGGCTCAACCATTTTGATCTTAAAAGGCTCAGCCCAGCTTCTTTTTTTTCCTTTTTGCATTCTCTCCCCTGATTTTAATGTTGACTTTTCAAATATATAATAATAATTACATCAAAAAGTTGACAATTTTCGTATTATTTTACAGAAAATCACTCTTGCATCATAGGATTTAGGTAATTATGTTTAGTTCAAAGACTTATTTAGCCTTGTTAGTTGTTCTGGAATTGTCGCAGAGGGAGCGTTCCGCCCCTCTGACATCCCGTCATCTGGCTCGGCAATATAATGTTTCCAAGAGATATTTGGAAGTTGTTTTTAACAATCTTGCAAAAGCCGGGATTATTTCCTCCAAACGGGGGATTGGCGGAGGTTACTTTCTTGCATCGGATATTGATAAATTGAATATATATGATTTGTCAATGGCTGCCGAGGGAGGAATCAAGATTTTTGCCGGAGGCGAATATCTTGACGAGGAGGGAGACCGTGCCGGATTGATCAGGGATATTAATTTATTCTGGAACGATCTCAACGAGGAAGTCATGGAAAAACTGAAAAGCCATAAATTATCCGACCTGGTTTCGCGGCTTTCAGACCTCAAGGAAATGTATTATATCTGATCCGGGAGGAATTCAATGAAGATTGCCGATTCGATGCTTGATCTTATCGGGGGCACTCCGCTGGTAAGGCTCAAAAAGCTTTCCGAAGGACTTGGGGCAGAGGTTTTGGGCAAGCTTGAATTTTATAATCCCTGTGCCTCGGTGAAAGACCGTATTGGCCTTGCTATGCTTTCGGCTGCCGAAAGAGAGGGCCTTCTCAAGCCCGGCGGAACGGTGGTGGAGCCGACTTCGGGAAATACAGGAGTAGGACTTGCTTTCGTATGTTCTGTTAAGGGCTACCCCTTAATTCTGACTATGCCAGATACGATGAGCATCGAACGCCGCGCTCTCCTGAAAGCATTCGACGCCAAAATAATCCTCACACCCGGTCCGGACGGTATGCCCGGCGCGGTTGCCAAAGCCGAGGAGATCGTAAAGGAGAATCCGGATTATTTCATGCCGCAGCAGTTCACCAATCCTGCCAATCCGGAAATTCACAGAAAGACCACAGCCGAGGAGCTTTGGAATGATACCGACGGCAAAATTGATTTTCTGGTTGCCGGAGTTGGCACAGGCGGTACGATTACCGGGGTAAGCGAAGTCATCAAATCCCGAAATCCGGAATTCAAAGCCATTGCTATCGAGCCAGCCGACTCACCGTTTCTATCCAAAGGAGAGAAGGGGCCGCATCCGATTCAGGGAATTGGCGCCGGATTTAAACCGGAAATACTCCGTATGGACCTGGTTGACGAGGTTATTACTATCGAAAATGATGAGGCGGTCTATATGACCCGGCGTCTGGTGCGCGAGGAGGGCATACTCTGCGGTATATCCTCAGGCGCGATTGTGGCGGGCGCATTGAAGGTGGCGGGCCGTCCGGAGAATAAGGGCAAAATGATCGCGGCAATCATCTGCGATACCGGTGAACGCTATCTTTCCACTCCCACCTATATGGAGCTGGGCGAATAATTTTTCCCGCTGAAACGCTGAAACGAAACAACTGTTTCAGGCCTGAACCTAATCGAACATCTTACAAAAAATGCGGAGATTTCGCTAAATTTTCAGGTCTTTGCATTCCAACTGTTTACAAAATTCTAACAAACTAAAAATCTTTTGGCACGCCCCTTGCGATATCTAATGGCAGACACGGCAAAAGAGAATGCCGGCAGTAAGAAGGAGAGCTTAGCGGCGGGGTTTTACCAACAATATAAAAGGGGTCCTTATTCTAAACAGGGGGCACAATCCGTGGCAGGGTGGATCAACCAGTCACGGATTTCTTTTTGCCTAAAACAGAAATCCGCATTTCCATCATTAAGCTTGTCTAATCCGTTAATTTTATTATAATCAAGCAGAAACGCATCCCAGCATTTGCTCCAAAATTCGAATATATGTTTCTAAATCCGGGAGGATATAAATGTCTATTACCGTTCATGAGGTAGAGTATTACTACGCCCTGGCAAAGAACAAACCGGGCGAGGCCAAGCGTCTGCTGGAATTTCTGAGCGAAAAAAATGTCAACCTTTTGGCATTTACCGCATTTCCGGTCGATGATGAAGAAAGCCAGCTCGATTTTTTCCCGACCGATCCTGATCTTTTGAAAAAGGCGGCTGAGGAGGCCGGTATTCCTCTGGTGGGCCCCAAGCGGGCATTTCTGATTCAGGGGGATGACAAAATCGGCGCCCTTTATGATTTCCATCTGAAGCTGTCTAACGAAGGTATCAATGTTCATGCCTCCAATGCTGTGGTTGACGGTACGGGACGGTTCGGGTACATCATCTGGGTCAAAAACGAGGAGTACCGCAAGGCCTCGGAGGCCTTGAAAGCCAGCGACTGGCGCACGATCCACACCAGCCCGCCCGGCGCCAAAAGCTAAGAACAGGCCTGAGTGGATATTGAAAAAGTAAATCTAATAAAACTGGCGCTCTGAGCGTAGCGAAGAATCTTTTTGATTCGTAAGAGATTCTTCGATCGCTACGCTCCTTCAGAATGGCAGCATAGCAGAACTGTTTGCAACATCGTTGCTTTTTCTGTATTAGCAATGGAACTGTGTACCTTGTTCCGAGTTGGCAGTCATCGGGATAGCACAAATTTCTGCTTGCCCAAAGGGGTCTGATTACTTATCATGGGTTTCTATATTCGGAGAGGTGGCCGAGTGGCTGAAGGCAGCTGCCTGCTAAGCAGTTAACGGGGCAACCCGTTCCAGGGTTCGAATCCCTGCCTCTCCGTTTTTTATGCGGTCGAAGACAGAACACCACGGTTTTAACCGTGGATGAATGAGCCTTGAGGCGGTATATTACCGTTATGAAGGTAATCAGGACAGCACATAGCATGTATTGTCTTCAATACCATGTGGTTTGGGTCTGCAAATACCGCCGAAAGATCCTGAAGCCTGGTGTTTGTTCGTATATTCGCAAAACATTCCCGGGTCTACTTCGTAGTATGGCGGGTGTTAGATTGGAGTCAATTGGATTTGATGAGGATCATCTTCACATGCTGATGACTATTCCACCCAGGTATAGTATTTCATCAGTAATGGGGAGATTAAAAAGCCGGATGGCCTCAAGAATGCGGAAGTTTTTCCCTTGGCTGGCAAAGGTATATTGGAAAGAGAATATAGTGTGGTCGCCGGGTTATTTTGTGAGCAGTGTTGGTTTGGATGAAAAGACCATCAGAAGATACGTGGAATTGCAAGGACAACAGGATTCAGGACAACTCCATGAGGAGTTGTAACTTTCGCGAAAGCGTTTGGCGAAGCCAAAAAGAACCCCGGCTTTAGCCGGGGGAATCTATTGGGCTATCCACTCAAATTTATCATGGAAGAATTGGTTCAAATCTCCATATATTCCATGCCCCTCCCCTGTTTGATCTCAGGTAAACATATTTGCCGGTACGATCCCAGCAGGGACTATCATCTCGCGACCCATTGGTGGTGAGCTGTGTTTTTCTGGAGCCATCTGAGGTCATTAGCCAGATATCAAAGTTTCTTCGCTTATGAGAATCATAGCCCTCATCGGAAGAGTAAATAATCCAATTCCCATCTGGCGACCATCTCGGATCAATAGCATCATATTCATTATTCTGTGTAAGCTGGGTCTCGCTCGTACCATCAACATTCATCATCCAAATCTGTCTTTTTTTGCTCAATCTATCCCTGCGAACAAAAAGAATCTTCTTCCCATCCGGGGAAATTTGAGGAGTCTCGCCCTCTCGCAACTGAGTGGGCAAGGTACCATTCATGCCAATGGTCCATATCTGAGGCTCTTCAGCCCTGGGCAGGTTTGACGCGTATGAAATGATCTCTCCATTTGGAGAAACACAAGGGGAATAATCTTCAGCCAGGGTTCCCGTTATACGTGTAATGCCCGCCCCGCCCTCAACTGAAATGCGCCATAAGGTTGGATTGGCCTGGCTTCTGCCAGAGCTGAACAAAAGATATTTGCCGTTCGGTGTAAAGGATGGAAATAGATCAAGCCATTTTCCATATGTAACCAGAGTCTTACCTGACGATCCTATCTTTTGCTTAAGTATGTTGCTGTACGATGAACCTCCTTCTTCTTCTATCAAAACACGATAGACAAGGACATCATCAGTCGGGGATATAATGGGGGGACCGATCTGATAACCCGGATCTTCGTTTTCTGTCACTC
>WJIM01000090.1 GCA_014730285.1 Candidatus Zixiibacteriota bacterium | reverse complement strand
GAACTATGTTTTTAGCCCTGCTCATTCGTAGGTCGCCTTTCCGTAGCCGAAAAGCTTAAGCTGTATAACGGCGACGATCAATATCATTAAAAAGAGAATATATGCCGCCGCCGAGGCCATACCCATGTCGAACACTCCCCTTAAACCGATATCGTAGATATAATAGACAATCGTGGTGGTGGCATTATTCGGTCCGCCGGAGTCGTTGGACATGATATAGATTTCGATAAAGACCTGAAAGGATTTGATAGTGTTAATCAGAATGATATACAAAGCTGTCGGCCTAAGTGCGGGAAGTGTGATCTTGAAGAACTGCTGGACTTTGGAGGCGCCGTCAAGCTCAGCCGCCTCATACAGCTCATCCGGAATCGACTTTAGCCCCGCCAGAAAGATCAGCATATAATAGCCCGAGGCGATCCAGACATCCATGAACATAATGGAATAAAGCGCGGTCGATTCTGTCAGAAGAAATCCGCGCTCCGGGGTCGGAAGCCCGCTCAGGCCGAAAAGAAATTCAAGATACCCGCCCTTCTGATAAAGCGAGGTAAATACCAGAGCCATGACAACCAGTGATACCAGCGACGGCAGAAAATAGGCTGACCGAAAAAATGTAGCGAACTTGATTCTACGATTGACCAGAAGTGCCAATAGTAGGGCAAATACGGTTGTAAACGGTATAGTGCCGATCACGAACACAAGAGTATTTTTTAAGGATGCCAGGAATTGTGAATCCGAAAACAGATTAACATAATTACTCAAACCCCTGAAGTTCAATGCCTGTATACCCAGCGAATAGTCTGTAAATGAAAGATAAAGAGAATATACAAGAGGGAAGAGCCAGAAAATCAGAAGCGTGAGCACCCAGGGGGAGATAAATATATAGGTTGTGCTTCTTTGATGTAGGCCATTACTCTTCATTGATTATCTTTGTTATTTTATCACATGCCGCCTTAAGAATTTCCTCCGGCGTGTCCTTGTGATAAATCGCCTTCTGGACAGCATCCTCTATCACGAACTGAATCTGCACCCATTTAGGATGCACCGGCGAGGGTTTGGCATAATTCAACTGCTGAAGGAAGGTCATTGCCAACGGGTTCGCCTCGCGCAGAATCTCCGATGCGGCTTTCTTATTCGAAGGTGTCACCGATCCGGCGGCCTGATTGAATTTCAGGTTCGGCTCCTTGGAAACCAAAAACTTGATAAATTTAAGCGCCTCTTTCTTCTTATTCGAGCGGGCGTTGACAGTTAAAAATTCTCCACCCAGAAATGATGCCGAACGCGCGCCCTCTTTTTTGGGGCCGGGAATCAGGCATGCGCCCACCTGAAAGTCAGGCGGATTACCGCGCATCTTCCGCAGAAGCCAGTCGCCGGAAATTATAAAGCCCAGCTCACCGGCCATGAATTTATCGTCAAGCTGTCTCTGCGATTCAAGAAAGCCGATATCCGAAAGGGCGGTATAGTACTTTAATGCCTCCACAGCTTCGGGAGATTCAAGCATGCAGTCATCGCCCTCAAGCACTGTGCCATTATTCGCCCACAAAAACGGCAGAAACTTTTTATACAGCTTGAATTTTTCGTAGGCATTGGAGCCGAAGCCGTAAATCTGTTCACCAAGCTCATTTATCTTCTTGGAATAGTCGTACAGCTCCTCCCAGTTGCGGGGCGGAATTTTGGGATCGAGCCCTGCCTCGGTCATAAGATTTTTATTGTAGAAGATCACACGGGTGCCCAGCATCCATGGGAAGCCATAGATTTTATCATTCATAATAGCCGCTTCCCAGCCCATCAGGGAATCCATATACGCCTCGGACTCACCCGATAAATCCATCAGAAGGTTCTTGGCGGCGAATTCCGGTACCCAGTCTGAGCCGAGTTCGATTATGTCGGCGGCGGTTTCGGTCGCGAAGGCTATAGTCAATTTGTCGTGCCCGCCAGACCAGTTTAGGTCGATAAGCTCAACTTTGATATCGGGATTAGCGGCCTCGAATTCGGCCACGAGGTTATTGATCACCGGGCGGACATCCTCAGAGGTCCAGAAATGCATAAAGGTCAGGCTGCTTTCCTTTTTCCCGCAGGAAAGCCCCAGGATAAGAATAAACGCCAGTATTATATATATCGTCTTTTTCATAGGTCTGAATTTATACTTCGATATTATAACGGTCAAGTTTGAACTTTTTGTTGACTTGGAGCGACCGAATTAGTTTGTTTTTGGCGTATGAAGGGTTTTAAAGTAATATCAATCTTATGCCTCATTGTCTTTTTTGTCCCGCTCATGGCATATTCTCAAATTGAAGATGCCGAATTATCCGATACGCCCATCTTCGACATTTCCCGCCTGCCGGTTTTTATCGCGACTTTGCTGGCGATTATAATCTTTTTCATGGCAACATATCTGGTTAAAGCCAGAGCCGAGACTAAAATACGCAAGGTGGCGGGGCTGAATGCTGTCGATGAAGCGATTGGACGGGCTACCGAGATGGGACGTCCGGTGTTGTTCACCCCCGGATGGGGCGGCGATATCCAGCGTCCGACCACGATTGCGGCTTTGAATATATTAAATCTTGTGGCGGAGAAAACAGCGGAATACAACTGCGATTTGATTTTCCCGACCCATGATCCGGTTATCATGTCCGCAGCCGAAGAGACAATCCAGAACGCCTATATAAATGCCGGACATCCGGATCAGTTCAAACCGGACAATATCTACTATACGACATCATCCCAGTTCGGCTATGCCGCCGCGGTTGACGGCGCGATCACACGTGTCGAACCGGCTACGGTCATGCTGCTGGGGACTTTCGAGGGGGAGGCGCTGATTCTGGCCGAGACTGCTAATTCTGTCGGCGCAATGCAGATTGCGGGCACCGATTCGACCATACAGCTTGCGTTTTTTCTGGTAGCCTGCGACTACACCCTGATAGGGGAGGAGCTGTTTGCGGCCTCGGGGTATCTTTCCGGGGATGAGAAGATCGTATCCTCGATTAAGGCACAGGATTATATGAAGATCATTATAATTGCCATGCTGGTTGCCGGGGGGATTCTGGCGACATTCAACCTGGACTTTTTAAGCGAGTGGATTTTGTAGCATGAGAACCCGTTTCCCCATAGCAATCTGCTTCGTATTCGGGATATTTACGCTTTTGCAGTACTTCTCGAAGCATCCCACTCTCACCGCCATGTACGCCGAAATTCTGGACTGGATGCAGATTGTCTTTGTGTTCACATTGCTGGTGGGCGTGATATCGATCTTCAAAATACATTCCGCCAAGATATCCAGACAGGAAAGAGACTGGCCCTACAGCATACTGACCATTCTCGGCATTGTGGTCATGGCCGTGCTCGGCTTTGGATACGGCACCGAATACGGATCGCCGTTCTTATGGATATTCCAGAATATACAGGTGCCGATGCAATCCACTATGTTTGCGCTGATAGCGTTTTTCGTGGCCTCGGCCGCCTATCGCGGTTTCCGCTTTCGTAACAAAGAAGCGGCAGTGCTCTTAATAACAGCTATTATCGTTATGCTGGGAAGAGTGCCTTTGGGACATCAGATATCCGATCTGATCCCGCAGACTGCGCAATGGATTATCGATAATCCATCCACTGCGGCAAAGCGCGGAATCCTGATCGGTATCGGCCTGGGCTCGATTACAACCGCGCTTCGTGTGATCCTTGGAATCGAGCGCTCATATCTGGGAGGGCGGTCCTGATGGATTTAAGCAGGCTGGACAGACGGATTATCTTCCTGATTATCGCTATAGTAGTGATTGTTCCAATGCTTTTTGATGTTACCCCCGAAGTTCAAATTACCAAGGACACTGAGCAGATATTCGATGCAATAGATTCTCTAAAAACGGGTGATTATCTGATGGTATCATTTGATTTTGAGGCGGCCTCATTCCCCGAAATGCGTCCGCTGGCATCGGTGATATTGAACCACTCATTCGAAAAAGACCTCAAAATAATAGGTCTGGCCCTATTCTCAGAGGGTACTGCAATCGGCTATACGCTTCTGGAGCAGATTGCCAGGGAATATGACAAGGTTTACGGTGTTGATTATGTCTATCTCGGATTTCGTCCCCAGTATGTTTCGGCTATTCTAGGTATGGGCGAATCGATTATAAAGGTCTTTCCGGAGGATTACCTGAAACAGCCTCTGGAAAAGTATCCTGATTTTCTTGAGCTCGAGAATTACGAGAATCTTCCGCTTCTGGTATCCGTTGCCGATGGTTCGCTTCCGATTCATTGGGCCGATTATGCCAACGCCCGTTACGGACAGAGGGTGGCTGTGGCCTGCGCGGCGGTGATGGTAACCGCATTCAAGCCGTATTTCGAAAGCGGCCAGTTGATCGGGCCGGCGGCCGGTGTCAAAGGCGCGGCCGAATACGAAAAGCTATTGGGATACGAGGGCGCGGCACATAGAAGGCTGTTTACGCAGTCCGTGGTGCATCTTGCGATTATTATTCTGGTAATAGTGGCCAATGTCTCGGCTTATGTCTGGAGAAAGAAATGAGTATCGAAACTCTGTTAGCGGCAGTACTGACATTGGCAATTTTCTCCTTTCTGTATAAGGAGAATCCGTTCTACCGTGCGGCGGAGCATCTTCTGGTTGGCGTTTCGGTAGGATATTACCTGGTCATACTGGTCGAGGAAACAATCTGGTCGAAAGTCGCCAAGCCGTTAGCCTACGATCAGAACTGGATCGTAATAATTCCCGCTGTACTGGGGCTGATGATGTTCTTTCGTCTCTCCCGCAATAAAGCTTATCTGACACGAATACCGTTAGCTCTATTGATCGGAGCAGGAGCGGGAGTCTCGATTCCTGCCATGCTCTGGGCGCGGGTTTTGAAGCAGATGTCAGCCTCCATGCTGCCCTTGTATACGATCAGCGGTATAATAGTCCTGGTCGGAGTCATCACCACAATTATATATTTCTATTTCTCGCGTGAGCAGGAGGGCTGGTTCGGATATCTGGCAAAAACAGGCACCTATTTCCTTATGATTTTCTTCGGGGCCACATTCGGTTATACTGTGATGTCGCGTGTAACTCTTTTGATCGGTAGGATGGAATTCCTGCTGACCGATTTTCTGGGGATCGTGGGATGATCTGCCCGCGCTGCAAGAAGCCCATGAAAGAGCTCAAGCGCACGTATCATAAACGGAGAAAATGGATTTGCCCCAAATGTAAATATGTTAGATTTCAGGATATCCCCAAAAGAAATTGACTTTTCTGCCGATTAAAGAAACAGTAAGGGTTTCATTTTGGTATGGCTAATAATGGCAAGACAAAAATACAGATAGGAACTTCAGGCTATTCATTCCTGGACTGGATCGGCCCGTTTTATCCCGAGGGAATCGAAAAGGGCAAGATGCTGGATTATTATGTTCAACATTTCAACAGCGTCGAAATCAATTCATCCTATTACAGCATCCCACATCCCAAGGTCTTCGAGGCTATGATAAACAAGGTGCCCGAAAATTTCGAATTCTTAGTCAAGGCACATAAAAGTCTGACTCACGAGCGCAAGGATATAATGGAGCCGACCTCACGTTTCAGAGAAGCGCTTCTGCCATTTAAGGAGACCGATCTTTTGTCAGGAGTTCTCCTGCAGTTTCCGTATTCGTTCAAATATTCCGACGAGAACCTTAATTATGTCAAAAGAGCCTGCGATCTTTTGATAGGCCAGGATGTCTTCGCCGAGTTCAGGAATAGAAGCTGGATTCGCGAGGAAGTTTTCCAGATCCTCGAAAAGGAGGGCGTATCGTTTGTCAGTGTGGATGAGCCAGCTCTGGAGGGCCTGATCGAGGCTGATGCCTTCACGACTACCGAAACAGGCTATATACGTCTGCACGGCCGCAATACCCAAACCTGGTGGTCGGGAGGCGGGGAGCGTTATGACTACCTTTATGATGAACGTGAACTTAAGGAATGGTCTAAGAAGATCGAAGAGATGAAAAAGAAAACGCGCAAGATTTATATTTTTTTCAACAACTGCCATCATGGACAGGCGGTGCAAAACGCTAAGATGATGCTTGATCTGCTCAAAGCGGACAGGGGAGAGAAATCATGAAAAAGCAGGTAATTGGCCTTATAATAATCGGAGTAATTGCTTATATCGGCCTCGGATTCATGGAGGGTTCGGGAAGCGTTGCAGTCAATTATATAAATACAGATACGCCTTATGACACAGTCAGAAGTCTGCCCCCGCCCGAATTCGAAAAGACCGACCTGCGGCTTACCCGTGCTCCGGGACTGCGATGCGTTTCCGCTTTCGCGGTAGACAACAGGACAAACCAGATTTTATACGATAAAAGAAGCGAAATCAGGAGGCCGATAGCATCGATCACCAAACTTCTGGCGGCAGTTGTGTTGGCTGAGATGGATTTCGATTTGAACCGGAAAATCATGATTTCCAAATGGGATGCCAAGACCTCTGCCAGTTCGCGGCTGAAAATCGGCGAAAAATTCTTTGCCAAGGATTTATTCTATGCCGCCCTGATTGCCTCGGACAATCGCGCTATCAAGGCTCTGGCAAGGACCAGCGGAGCGGCATATCCGGAGTTTATCCGCAGAATGAACCAGACCGCAAAGAAGCTGGGTATGGATTCCACCAGCGTGGTCGATCCATCGGGAATTTTCAATCATAATATTTCTTCCGCCCGGGACTGTGTAAAGCTCTTGAATTATGCTCTTAAATTTCCTATCATAAAGTCGGCGCTTTCGACACAGCTTTACGAATTCAGATCGCTGAATCATAAAAGGCTGATACGAATCGGTACTACAAATCGAATGCTAAAATCGAAATGGAAGGTGGCGGGCGGCAAAACCGGATATATATCCGCTTCCGGTTACTGCCTTGTAAATCGCATGCAGGATGAGCACGGGGCCGACATTACAACCGTCGTGCTGGGAGCGCCGTCAAACTCGTACAGATTTTCAGAAACACGTAAGATGGCAAAGTGGGCCTTTGAAAATCTTGACCGGAAATTAGCTGACGGGGGTGATTGATGCCTAAGAAAAAAGAAACCGGCCAGGCCGATAAATTGCAGGAAATTCTCGAGGGGATTGATGCTACCGGCACCATCGTTGACGAAGACCTGGGATATCTGCGGCAGCGTCTCTCCGAGATTCAGGAGGAGATGGCCAAAATTCATGACGATATACGCTCAATCAAGGTCGACCAGAAGGGGATCGAGAATACTCAACTCGATATCCTTGAGACGCTGAAGTTTCTCACAGACAAGCTCGATCGAATCGAGGTGAGAATCGCCGAGGGCCTCGAAAAAGAGGAGTTCGATGATTTGGCCGGCGCGGAGTAAACATAACCAGGGATTGAAAAATAACGATTATTGATTTCAGTTCTTTTGTGCCGTCATTCTGAGGGAGCGCAGCGACCGAAGAATCTTTCAAGAATCTAACATATTCCTCGCTGCGCCCAGAATGACATTTTCATTTCGCAGACCATTCGATAAGCCCATATTTGTTAAGCATAGATATTAAAAAATGCGCACCGAATATCTCGGTGCGCATTTATTATAGAGGAATTGGATGATCTATTCTCAATCGTCGAGCTGGCTCATCATATCCGACAGCTTCTGCCAGTCCGGATCGCGTTCAAATTCTTTGCGATCATTCATGCTGGCCCTGATTTCGAAGCCCTTGAAGTATTTCTCCGCATCGCCCTCGTCATCCCGCGCCAGCGAGGCCAGGGCGGAAAGCGCATATACGCGGGCATTATTGTCGTTAATCTTGCGCGCCTTCTTCAGATATTTGAGCGCATCCTTATGCTTGCCCATGATATAATAGGCCTCGCCCAGCGCCATGTGATTATCGAAATCATCGTCGTCGATATCAACCGCCTCTTTCAGGTCGTCAATGGCTTTTTCGAAATTACCCAGCCTGAGATTGGCAAATCCGCGCTCCCTGTAAGCAGTGGTGTTTTTCGGTTCCAGATCGAGGATTTCATTCAGACACTCAATGGAGCGGTTGACGCGTCCCTGATTGGTATAAGCTCTGGAGGCTCTTACCAGGTCCTTGATAGCCTGGTTCTTCTGACCGGTCTGCAGGAATGTGGTTGAGCGTTTATGATAGGTGTCGCCATCCTCCCGTTTGGCCAGGGCGAGAGTATAATTGCCGATCGCCTCAGTCCAGTCACCCTTGGAAGCCATAGCATCAGCCTTGGCCAGATAATCCTCGAAGCTAATCTCGGACGGCTTGTATTCGGCTTTCAGCTCCTGCAAGTCGATAGTGAATTTATTATTCTCGTTGCGTTTAATTTCCACATGGCCGGAATATTCCTTATAGCCTTCCGCCATAACGACCAGATTATGCTTCCCAACGGTTATTTTTGAATAGGTCTTATTTCCCGGTCCAAGCATTTTATTATCGACTATGATTTTGGATTTGGGCGTATTGGTGATAACTGTCAGCTTTCCGTAATTGGGAATCCGGACTTCCTTGATCTTTTTCTCGTCCTTTTTATCATCTTCATCATTCTTAACGGGTATCGAAGGTTCAAGTGACAGAGTCAGCACCGAGGTTTTCCCGCCGCCGTGAGAGAATCCGATTGCGGCGGTTTTATACTGAGGTTTCGAAGCTGAAACCGACCAGTCACCGTCGCTGAGATTGTCTATTACAAATATACCGTTTGCATTCGTAAACACAGTTTCACCCAGTTCGTCTATTATGACCTGTGCCTCCTGTATTACCTCGCCGCTCTGCGAGTTAATGACCTGGCCAACCACCATACCGGGCTGTGTCTGAACGAAGAAGCGCGAGGCGATGAACGCCAATCCGAGAACAATTACGATTCCCAGCGCCGCCATCATTAGCGGTCCTCTTTTATCGAATGATTTCTTTTTGGCGCGGAATCTCCTTCCCCTTACGATTATTTCATCCCCGGACTTTACTTTCATGGTAGAGGGGAGATACACTCGCGAGCCGTTGAACTCG
>WJIM01000089.1 GCA_014730285.1 Candidatus Zixiibacteriota bacterium | reverse complement strand
TATTGCCATAGACGCAATAATGATACGGGGAATACGGTATCGGCTTTTCATTGATCCAATCTCCTTTTTAGCGAGTATCTTGCAAGACCTGAGGCAAGATAATCCAATATCCTATATTGTCAATTCGATTTAACACTGATTTATTCGTCCTTATACGATAGTTTAGTAAACGAATGAAAAGGGCAAATGTTTGGGTGGATTATCGGGAAAAATAGCGATTTAAGCATTATATGAAAGTTAAGGAATCTGCTACACAAACCGCAGCAGCCATTCGGCCTTTAGATTCTCTTCGAATTCGTGGATGTCGATCTCGCAGCCCTGCTCTTTGAATGATGTCACGAAATCCTTGTGGGAACGGTTCATGCGGTAGTCCGGCTGGCGGGGCGGGAATTTCAGGTAACGTTCCATAGGACGCGTATTTCCGGCAATATTGATAATCGAATGGAAGAAGACGAAGTCCTTGCTTCTAAATATCGATGATCCCGCTACCTTGAGGCCGTTAATAGCAATATCCGAAATACCCTTCATCTCGATATTCTCGATGCCTATCTTCTTGAGGGCATTTATGATAGCGTTCACGAACTCACGGAAATACTCATTCTGCTTTTTATCGGTATCATTTTCGACAATGAACGATACCACCGCCATATCGGGCGACAAAACGACCGCGCATCCGCCCGTACCGCGGCGAATCACCGGCACATGATCCAGCATAATATTCTCGGACATCAGCTCCTCTGTGGGATCAGAGCCTTTGCCGACAACAACCATAAGATTCTCCGGCACCCATACCATCAGCCCCTTGTAAGAATTGCCCGACCGGAGCATCTCCGAATCGGGCAAATTATAATCTTCTGAAATCTGAATATTCATAGCTTTATATATGTACCGGCCTGTCTGCGGCCACATAACTGGCTTCCATGAATGTTTCGCTTATAGTCGGATGAGCGTGAACCACACGCGCCAGCTCATCGACAGTACTCTCCAGACGCATAGCCATCACAGCTTCCGCGATCATATCGGTAGCGTCGGCGGCCACTATATGTACGCCCATAACCTCGCCGTACTTTGTTTCCGAGAGAACCTTCACGAATCCCTCGGTCTCGCCCTCGATCATAGCCTTGCCGTTAACCGAAATAGGGAATTTACCGACTTTGTAATCGATTCCCTTCTGCTTTAACTGCTCTTCATTGTATCCAACATAGGCAATTTCCGGATCGGTGTAAATATTGACCGGGAGCTTGTTGTAGTCCAGAGTTTCCTTGATATCATTCATATGGTTGACCGCTGTTAAGGCCTGAGCCGAGGCCACCTGCGCGAAAAACTGCTTGGTAACATCACCGGCGGCATAGACATTAGGTACAGAGGTCTGCATAAATTCATTGATCTGCAGGAAATGGCCGTTCCTCTCAAGCTCGAGCTCTTCCATCTCCGGCAGTACGGCACGTCTGCGCTTGGCATTCAAGATCACATCGCATTCGACATAATCATCGCCGACATAGACACCGTCCTCAGCATCCTTGCTAATCTCGGCGCCGGTATACACAGTGATTCCGGCCTTCTTGATCTTATCCATCACGAATTTGCGAATTTCCTCATCCAGAAACGGTATCAGGCTGTCGCTCTCGGTAACCATTGTCACCTTGCTGCCGGTATAGCGCAGCATTAACGCCATCTCGCAGGCATTGATACGGCCGCCGTCAACTAAGATGCATTCCGGCTTCTCTTCCAGCGCAAAGAACTCATCGATCTCCATGATCTTTTTCTGATCGATATTTTTATATTCCGCTCTCAATGGACGCGAGCCGGTTGCGATCAGCATCTTATCACAGGTATATTTGGTATCACCAACCATGACATGCTCGTTATCCAGAATCTTTGCTTCACCGTTGATTATCTCGACGCCGTTTTTCTTCATCAGATATTCCACGCCCTTGACCAGACGCATCACTATGCGGTCTTTTCTTTTGGCCGCTTTTTTCCAGTTGAATTTGAGCGCTTTTTTATCGATACCGTCTATTCCGAATGATTTGGCATCGGCGATCTTCTTGAACAGCTTGGCCGACTCGATAAAGGCCTTGGAGGGGATACATCCCCAGTTAAGGCACATACCGCCCATTTTTGCCTTCTCGATTACTGCTGTCTTCATACCCAGTTGTGCGGCACGGATGGCGCCCACATAACCTGCGGGCCCTCCTCCTATAATTATCAGATCAAATGTCGTCATTAACTGCCTCCTACATCATTAACATGGTCAAAGGATCGGCCAGCATAGCCATCAAATCCTTGATAAACCTGGCCGCGTCCGCACCGTCCACGATTCTATGATCGAAACTCATGGAAAGCGGGAGTACATTGCCGGGCACTATCTCTCCGTCTTTGACCACCGGACGCTGAACTATTCTGCCCACGCCCAATATTGCCACCTCAGGGTAATTTATTACCGGAACACCGTATGTGCCCGCAATCGAACCGTAGTTTGTAATCGAGAATGTCCCGCCCTTGAGCTCATCGAGCTGAATCTTTCGTTCACGGGCTCTTTCCGAAAGATCCATGAGTGATTCGGCGATTTCGATTATACTTTTGCGATCGACATTTTTAATAACCGGGACCATCAGCCCGTCAGGAGTATCAGTAGCAAAACCGACATTGTAAAACTTCTGGTAGATCACCCGGTTGTTTTCCATATCCAGTTTGCAGTTCAAGCTCCTGTGACGCTTGAGTGCAAGAGAAACCGCCTTGATTATAAACGGCATGTAGGAAAGCTTGATGCCCTGCTCGGCCAGCTCCTCTTTTTTCTCCTTACGCAGTTCGACCAGCTTGGAAACTTCCACCTCTTCAAACGCCGTGGCATGAGGCGCGGTGAACTTGGACTGCACCATGCGGTTGATGATGGTCTTCCTGATCTGGGTCAGTTCCTCGACCTCGACTGTATCTTCGGCTTCCGAGGGCACCTCGATTTTACCAGGCTTTTTACCGACTTTAGGTCCGGCCTGCTTTTCATCAAAGGCCTTCTTGATATCCTCTTTCATCACACGCCCGGCGGGGCCGGTGCCCCTGACAGTGTTGATATCTATACCAAGGTCTTTGGCCATCTTGCGTGCAACCGGTGTTGCCAGAGCCTTCCTTTTTGGCTCCTTTTCTGCCGCGGCGGCAGCCTGGGCCTCCATGCCCTCGCCTGTAGCCGGAAGGAAAGCGTCAGTATCGGCCTCCTCAATCTGGCCTACAACGCCAAAGCCTTTTTCCTCGATCTTCTTCTTTTTGGTTTTTGCTTTTGCTACTTCGGTCTGTGTTGATCTTCCTTCAGGTTCGGCCTCTTCCTCGCGTCCTTCTTTCGGCGCTGGTTCAACTTCTGGTTTCTCGGGAGCAGCGGCAGCTTCTTCTTCCTCTTCAACTTCGCCTTCAACTTCCATCTCCACCAGAGCGTCGCCGACATTGATAACTTCACCCTCTTTGCCGTAAGTGTTTTTTATAACACCGTCTTTGGGTATCGGTATATCCGTAACAACTTTATCGGTCTCGACATTAACTACAGGATCGCCTTCCATGACCTCTTGACCCTTTTTCACGTGCCACTTGAGGATTTTGCCTTCGTGAATGCCTTCGCCGATATCGGGAAACTTGAATACGTACAGCATAAATCCTCCTTAAAACTCCACTACTTTCTTAATATGATGATAGACACGGTCGGCATCCGGGTAGTACAGATCCTCACCCATTGGCAGGGGTACAATTGTATCGAAGCCGGTCAGGCGTGTCGGAGGAGCTTCCAGATATAAAAATGCTTCCTCGTTCACTGCGGCCATTATTTCAGCGCCGGTGCCAAAGCTGCGGGCGGCCTCATGAACCACCAGAATTCGGCCGGTCTTCTTGACAGATTCGACAATCGTATCGGTATCCATAGGAAAGATCGTTCTCAGATCAATCAGCTCGACCGAGATGCCCTCTTTTTTGGCCTTGGCAATTCCCTGCTGGACTGCCCGTAGCATTGCTCCGTAAGCCACCACAGTTATCTGGTCGCCTTCCTGGGCAACCTTGGCCTTGCCGATTTTGATCCTGTACGGTTCCTCGGGAACTTCCTGCTTGATCGCTCGGTAGACTTTCTTGGGTTCAAGAAACATCACAGGATCGTTATCCTCGATAGCCGAGATCATCAACCCCTTGGCGTCATAGGGAGTGGCCGGAATAACCATTTTGAGGCCGGGAATATGTCCGTAGACAGCCTCCAGAGATTCGCTGTGCATTTCCAGCGCCCTCACTCCGCCGCCGTAAGGCGCGCGGATCACCATCGGGCATGTAATCGTTCCCCTGGAACGCGCCCTTATACGGGAGACATGTGAGATAAGCTGGTTGAATCCGGGATAGATAAATCCGGAGAACTGTATCTCAGCCACCGGGCGAAGTCCCATAGCTCCCATTCCGACTCCCGTCCCGATAATCATAGACTCGGCCAGAGGAGTATCGAATACTCTCTTCTCGCCGTATTTTTTCTGAAGGCCCTCTGTTACTCTGAACACCCCGCCTTCAACACCAACATCTTCGCCATAAACAACCACAGACTCATCATCTTTGAGCTTGAAATCAAGGGCCGAGTTTATGGCCTGCACCATATTCATTACCGCCATTTAACGGCCCTCCTTTCCGGCCAGATACTTTTCCATTTCAACCTTCTGTTTCTTGAGTATATCCGGCATCTCCTCATACATATACTTGAATATCTGCTCCAGAGAGGTTCGGGGATATTCCTCGACCTCCTTGAACTGGGCGCTGATATCTTTCTTGGCATGTTTTACATAATCGTTTTCTTTGTCATCATCCCAGAGCCCTTTGGCTTCCAGGTATTTTTTCATCCTCACCAGCGGATCCTTGGCTTCCCACTCGGCCTCTTCTTCGGCTGTACGATACTTGGTGGGATCGTCCGAGGTAGTATGATATCCGCGGCGATAGGTTTCGGCTTCGATCAAGACCGGGCCATTGCCCTTGCGAGCGAAATCGGCGGCTTCCTTTGTTGCCGCATAAACAGCGAAGAAATCATTGCCATCCACCTGAATACCCGGCATGCCATACCCAATCGCC
>WJIM01000088.1 GCA_014730285.1 Candidatus Zixiibacteriota bacterium | reverse complement strand
GCAAGAGCAACCTTGCCAAACTCGATTTAATGACGGAGAACAATAAGTAGCGTCTATTTATCTTTATCCAGCCAGCCCCTCTTGACCTCGCCCAGTGTTTCCGGCGGCAGCAGATACGGCTTGATATCCAGAAGCGGCGTGCCGTCAAGCATATCCGGATCTTCAATATACAAAGTAGTTCCTTCAACCTTAATCAGTTTCACAACCGTTAGTCCGATTGGATTGGGACGTTTCGGTGAGCGAGTGGCAAAAACACCGTGCTGTTCGTCATCATGAGGAGGCGAGGCGATCAGCTCATACCCTTCGGACTCATGAAATACCCAGACCAGTATCAGATGCGAGAAGCCATTCAGGTCCATCAAACCGTCCTTGTATTCCGGCATCAGTTCGATATAGGCCTTGACACCCTTATTATGATAATCGCCCTTCGGGCAGTCATCGGTACTTTTATACGGCGTGTGGATTATACCAATAGGCTTAAACGCATATCTGTCCATGATTTATTCTTCTCACATTTAATTGACTTCGATATAATTATCCTGCTTTTCTGTAACCTCTCCGATCAGGGCGGCAGCTTCAATACCCTCGGAATGAAGCTCCTGCAGAATCTTTTCCGCTTTTTCCGGTGGAGCGGAAATCAAGAGTCCGCCCGAGGTCTGGGGATCGTAGAAAATTGTCTCGAGGTCCTGATCCAGGTCGATCTTAAATTCAACATCCTTTTCAAATGTCTCGCGGTTATCATTAAGCCCGCCCGGAATAAAGCCTTTGGCATAACCCAGAGCATTTGGAATAAGGGGCACATTTTCAGATTGAATCCTGCAGCTAATATCCGAGGATCGAGTCATCTCGATCATATGACCGATCAGGCCGAATCCGGTAATATCAGTAGCGGCATTGGCCCCGTGTTTTACCATAATCTCGGCCGCAATGCGGTTCAATTCCGACATCTGATTCATGATAAATTCGACATCCGCCTCATCAGCCTGATTATTCTTCAAGGCGGTGGAGATTATCCCCGTTCCCAATGGTTTGGTGAGGATCAAAAGATCGCCCGGTTTCGCATTGGCGTTGGTCTTGATATCCTTTATCAGAATTCGTCCTGTAACCGCCAGGCCGTATTTCAATTCCTTATCCTTGACCGTATGGCCGCCAATAACCAACGCTCCCGCCTCCTGGACCTTCTCCTGACCGCCGCGCAGGATTTCGGACAGAAGCCAATGCGGAAGATCAGCCGGGAAACAGGCGATATTAAGCCCCACAAGCGGCTTACCGCCCATAGCATAAATATCCGAGAGAGCATTAGCCGCCGCAATCTGCCCGAAACGGTAGGGATCATCCACAATGGGCGGAAAAAAGTCGGTGCTCATAATCAACGCCTCTGTCTCGGAAATACGGTATACCCCTGCATCATCGGCAGTTGACGATCCCACCAGCAGATTTTCATCGGATACCTGCGGCAATACGCCAATAATCTGTTTAAGTGCACCTGCACCCAGTTTTGACGCTCAACCGGCGCAGGATACCTTCTCAGTCAGCTTGAATATTTCATCTTTCGAGTTGTTCATATGAAACTTAAACAGCGATAGTAATATAATTGTTCTGAGAGGTCAAGAAACAAATAGGTGGTAAATCAGCCGTATCCGCTTGTTTTTTGCAAGATTTATGCTAAATTACGTGTCTAAATTTTTGCGATCACTGATTGATGTCGGCTGACTGGAGTTTGGAATGAAAAAGTTCATAATAGTTGCGGTAGTCCTGATAATTGCGGCATTGGGCTACTATTTCTTCGTTTATGGCAAAAACGGTGAGGAAAACCCATTCGAAATCCAACAAATTACTGCGGAAGCTTTCAAGGGCGATCTGGTGGTATCTATTCATTCCAACGGACGCATAACGCCCGTTCAGACTGTGGAGATAAAGTCCAAGGCCTCTGGCGAGATAATCGAAATGGCGGTTGATGTGGGAGATTATATTCAAAAGGGAGAGCTGATCTGCCGTCTCGACACAACCACCGTGATGAACAGCTACCGTCAGGCCAAGGCTGATTTGAATGTTGCCAAAGTTACGGTGAAGAAACGAGAGCGTGAGTTCAACCGTCAGAATACCCTGTTTGAAAAGGATTTGGCCTCGGAGAAGGAACTGGATGATATGGAACTGCTTCTGGAGCAGGCCAAAGCCAGCCTTGTACGCAATGAGGCCGCATTCTCAATTGCCGAGGAACAACTGGAGGATACCGAAATACGTTCACCCATAAGCGGAATAGTATTGCGCAAGCTTGTGGAGGAGGGGCAGATTATTGCCTCCGGCGTTTCCAATGTCTCCGGCGGCACGCTGATTATGCAGGTGGCGGAGATGGATTCAGTCTATGTCGTGGCCGAGGTTGACGAGACAGATATCGGGCAGATTGAAATGGGACAGAAGGTTAAGGTTAATGCCGATGCTTATCCCGATTTGAATTTTCGGGGACAGGTGATGAAGATTGCGCCGATGGCTACGGTTGAACAGAATGTAACGGTCTTCGAGGTTACCACTCAAATCGATAACAGCGAAGGCTACCTGAAGGCCGGGATGAACAGCTCCATAGAAATTATCACAGCCGAGGCTTACGGTGCGGTTCTGGTACCCAACGGTGCGATTAAGGATCCGGAAGAGGTCGGATTTACGGGCGAGATTGCACAGGGTGAAAAGAAAAT
>WJIM01000087.1 GCA_014730285.1 Candidatus Zixiibacteriota bacterium | reverse complement strand
GCCAAGATTTTATCCTCGTTGAGCTTAACGAATTTGAAAGATAATAGTATACTATGTTAGTCCAATTTGTCAAGGGATAGATTGTTTGGAAAATGTTAACAGATTAAATATCTTCTAATCTGAGAAAGCTTCCTGTCCGCCATAGGCGCCGATGTGGACACGGCTGCCGTCGGGATTAGTGTAATAGGGATCACCCGCGCCGTAAAGCTCCGATTCGGGCGCAAGGCGAAAATCGAGCGAGTCTATAAATAGAGGATTAACGGCAATATTCCCGTAAAGGCCCTTCCAGTTCGGCATGCCCCTATACTGACCGGCCTCGTTGCCGAAAACGTTATTATATGAAACCGGGAAATTCTCCAGCTTTCCGTTCATCCAGATTCCCACGCAGGGACAGACCCACTCCTCGCGCCAGCCATTAAATGCAATTATGTTGTTTTTGACATACCCGCGCGCATCTTCAGACCAAACCGCAAAACCGCAATTACCGTTTCGGGCAATTGTATTGTTGCGCACTTCCATCATGGAAAAGCCGGTGGCAATTACGCCCCATCCGAGGTTATCATAAACGATATTGTTAAGGACAACTGCCCAGGAATTGCCGAATGTGCCGATTCCTTTCCAGTAATTGGATATACGGTTGCGGATTACGATCGCTTTGGAATCCCATGTTATGCCGATTCCGGCGCCTCTTCCCATGTTGATGAAATTGTCTGATATAAATGCACTCGCTCCGCGGTATAATGCGATACCATCCCAGCCGTTATTCTCGATAAGATTATTTCTGATGGTAATTTGGGAGCCTTCCCGTCCGAAAACTCCCCCGATTCCAACCGTTGCAGAATCCAATTGATGATCGTTATTGATGATTTTGCAGTTTTCGACGATCACATTCGAATACCTGACCACAACCGCGGCATCGGTAGCATTGCCGTCGGGGTCGCGTTTTCCTCCGGTGATCGTAACATTTTGAATAACAGAGCCATGGCTGTGGTCAAAGAGAATTCCATAACCGGCATTCGTTATGAGGATTACGCTGTCAGTATGCTTGCCCCTGATAGTCAACGCCTTATCTTTGATGTGAAATCCGGCGGTAGCATTGACACGGGTTTGATGTTCGGTGCAATTGCCGCATAAGGGATCTACGAATGATTCAGGCTCGGCTTCATATTCCCCGGGAAAAAGATATATCTCATCACCATCACTGGCATTAGAAATTGCCGCCTCCAGCGACTTGTATGGGGCATAATCGCTGCCGTCGGCTCCCTCGATTTCCGAGGATGCGTCGACAATGATTGTGCGATGATCGCCGATTTCGATTTTTTCAGCACAGGATAAGAACAGAACTGCCGGCAGACAGACAAGTACAAAGCGCCAGACAGATTTCATAAAGCCTCCCGGATTTTTTGAATCTAAGCCAATTTCGGCTTGTATGCAAGATAGAATAGTAATAAATTCAGGACATGAAATTGACCAAAAAGCAGCAGCAGGCGCTAAGAACCAGCAATCTTGATCTCTTTTTCAATCTTCGGCCCTCAAAGGCCGAGATGCAAACGCCTACAGAACTGCCGGATGAAATTGACTTGACTTTGATGTATGACAAGCTTAATAGGCGCTATTTTGACGGCGAATTACCGAAAGTTAAAATCGAGTGGTCGAAACGAATGAGGATTGCCGGTAAATGCTTTGTGGGACATAAGCTTATCAGGCTGGGCCGGAAATACCATGAGCATTTCCCGGACGAGATCGAGGATACCTTGAAGCATGAGATGATCCATATTCTCTACCCTAATCATGGGTGCGAATTCAAGCTTGAAGCGAAGCGTCTGGGGACATCCCGCTATGCCAAAGAATATCCGGGCGGCAAAAGCCCGCACAAATATATCTATATCTGCCCCAACTGCGGCCAGAAATACTACCGTCACCGCCGCATATATAGTGCCTCCTGCGGATCATGTTCCGGCGGCGGTTACGATGCGCGCTATAAATTGAAGCTTTACTGGTCGGCCAAAAGCAAAAGGAGGATGAAATGATTAAAAACATAATATGCACTATATTCATATTTCTGTTATCTTCGCAGGCGCTGTTCTCGCAGATCGAGAATCCGGTCGTTTTTGATGTGGATGATACCGATAGTCTTTTGCATGCCGAGTTTCATTTTGCACCTCTGCCCGAATACAATCGCGAATGCAGTTTGACTGTAACGCTGGTTTCGAAAAGTGAAGAGGTCAACACGCATGCTTTCAAGTCCCCGAATATCAAAAGAGAGGGCCGGCGTTTCATCAGAAAAGATATCTTAATCGAGGGCAAGGAACTTGATTTTAATCTGAAGGTCGGCCCGCAGCGTTATGTCGAAGCTCTGGACACGGTTTTAAGCTGGGTTCCGCCGATTGAGGTCGAGGATTCATTTACGGCGACTATTCCGGTACAATTCACAGGCGTGGGACAGTATACTCTTCAGCTTATTGAGATGGATAACAGCCAGGATATAATCAAGATGCTGGTTTCGATCGTTATCGACGAAGAGGGCAAGCTTGTTTATCTGGGCAAATTTCCCCCGCCGACAAGTTATCCTCTGGGAGCGCATCATTATGTCTTCGATGATAAAATACATACCCGGGTTGAAGGCAGAGCGACAAAATCCCGCATGCATCGAAAGTCCTGGCCAGAGCCCTTTGATATCGATATAATCTTCTCTCCCACCCCCAAGGTCGGGGAAAGAACGCGGGTGGATCTCACAATAGCGCCCTATATTCCGGGAGTTACCGATATGCAGTATGAGATAATC
>WJIM01000086.1 GCA_014730285.1 Candidatus Zixiibacteriota bacterium | reverse complement strand
ATCTTGAATTTGGTGCCGTGCGGTTCGACCTCCTCGACCTTGATCTTGCCGCCGTGGTTGTTGACCACCTTGGCGCAGACAATCAGGCCGAAGCCGTGCCATCCGGATTTGGTGGTAAAGCGCGAGGTAAACGCTTTCTCGGCCAGTTCGGGCGGGAAGCCGGGGCCGTTGTCGGAAAGCTCCACAACAACCTCATGCTCATCCTGATTGTATTTGGTGGCAATTCTGATACCTCCTGCGCTCTTATCCTTCAGTGCCTGCGAGGCGTTGTTGAGGATATTATAGAACAACTGAGATAACTGGCTGGGATCGGCCATCATATTGGGCAGAGATTTATCCAGCTCTTTGCCCAGTCCGATATTGCGGAAGCGCTTCTGGGGCGCCAGGAAGGCCACTATATCCTCCAGAAGAGCGTTGAGATTGATCATCTTCTTTTCCGTGCGCAGATTGGCGGCGTCGGCAAGGCCGGTGGTAAATTTGGTCATCTGGTCCAGACTCATACTAATGCTGTCGATATACTTTTCCACCTCGGCCTTGTTCTTGATCTTGGCCTTGTAGGTCATCATCTCGAAATTACTGCGCACTATATTCAGGAAGTTGTTGAGTTCATGTCCGATTTCGGCGGACATAACGCCCTTGGCGGCGACCTTTTCAAGATTAACGATATCATCATGAAGCTTTTCCAGCTCGGAGAGGGCTGTCCTGGATTCCTCGTAGAGGGCGATGTTCTCGGCGGCCAGTGAAATCAGCGAGAGTACGATCGAGAGCAGTTTCAGGTCGCGGTCGTTTAATGTGTCCTCGCTGTTTTCCTGCAGGAGCAGGACAATGTAGAATTTTTTCTGGCTCTTGACAGCGAGAGTTATGGTCTGCTGAGATTCATTGAAGAATCCAGAAAGAGATTCGACTTCAGGAAAGTGCTCGACTATTTTCGAAAAGAATTGATTCTCCCTGATACCCGGATTGCGGGTGGGAGAACTGATATCGAAGCAGTCGTCCGCGGCCTCGGCATTGAGTTTATGAGAGATCACCTTGAAATCGCCTTCCTTGACATTATTGGTGGTGGCTATCTCGAATTTCTCCGAGCGCTCATCCCAGGCCGTAATCATGCCCATCTCAAGATTACAATTCAGAAGGGCCAGTCCCAGGGAGAGCTTGAGAAGGCTGTCGCGTTCGCCGACATTATAGAGAACCTCCATCAGATCGGAGAGTCGTTTCAAATCCTGTCCGCCGGAGCTTTCCTCCAGCCGGGCCTTTTTGGCTACAGCTTTGGCTATCCCTTTACGCAGTTCGGAAAGCTCGAAAGGTTTCATGATATAATCATAGGCGCCAGCCTTGATAGCTTCCTTGGCAGTGTCCAAACTGGCGTAACCGGTCATGAAAATAGTGCCGGTGTCGGGAGAGATTTTCTGGGCTTCTTTGGCCAGGGTCATACCGTCCATGTGCGGCATCTTTATATCAGTCAGGAGGAAATCGTATTTTTCGGAACCGATTTTTTCCAGGGCCTCACAGGGGTCCTGGGTGGTATCTATCTTATAGCCCTCGCTCTTGAGGACATCGGAAGCGATATTCAGAATTATCTGCTCGTCGTCTACAATCAGGATTTTTGACGTTTGAGCAAGCTTTTCGTCTACTTTGTCGGACATTTGGACTTCTTTAACTGTTCAGCCTGTTTAAGAGTCTTTCGCAGCTCATCGAGCTCGAACGGCTTCGCCAGGCAGCACATAGCGCCCATCTCGTTGGTCTTTTCCGCCAGCTTATCGGGGAAGCTGTCGGTCATTATAAAACTCAAGCTCGGATCGATTTCGCGTGCGGCCATGAACGTATCGAAACCGTTTTTCCGGGGCATATGAATATCGCAGAAGACCAGGTCGTATTTGGAGATTCGGATTTTCTCCAGCGCCTCCACACCGTCGACCGCTTCCTCGATCTCATATCCCTCGGACTCCAGCACATCGCAGAGCAGCCTGCGAATTACGGGGGTGTCGTCTACTACAAGTATTTTCTTAATCCCAGACATAATTTTATCGTTATTTTGACATTGATAGCCAGTAATCTCTACCTCTTTTATCGGCAGGTTAACAAAATTATTTTGCGGGAGATTAATTAATTTTCGGCCTGAGGGGATTTATTTTGCTCGGAGGCAGGCTTTTCCTGTTTTTCGGCCGGCGTAATACTGCCGTGATCGGTGATGTCCAGGGGTAGAACCAGCGTAAAGGTAGTGCCTTCATCGATCTTGCTCTTAACCAGTATATCACCCTGGTGTTCCTTTATGATACCGTACGAGATCGAAAGGCCTAGGCCGGTGCCCTTACCGACATCCTTGGTAGTATAGAAAGGCTCGAAGATTTTGTTCAGGATTTCCGGCGGAATTCCGGTACCGGTGTCGGTAAACTCGACCTCCACGCATCCCTGGAATTCGCCGATAGGCGGCGAGAAGCGCGATTCGATCTTGAGATGCCCGCCGTCCTTCATGGCCTGCTGCGCGTTCAGCATCATGTTCGTAAATACCTGCTGAAGCTGGCTAGAATTTCCGTAGTACGCGGGCAGATTCGGATCGAGATTCTTTTCCAGATCTATGTTTTTCATGTCGAGTTGATGCTTTACGAATGTAAGTGTCTCCTCCAGTGCCTGGTTCAGATCGAACTTCTCGAATTCGGTTTTAGCCGAGGTGCGGGAGAATTTCAGAAGGTTTTTGATAATCGTCTTGCAACGCCGTGCCTGCTGTTCGATATCCTCCAGGAAACGGCATTGCATCTCGACATCATCATCACTTAAATCATCGGCCTTGCGTGAGGACAGTTTTTCTAAGGCATACTGGCTGTAGCCCAGAATGCCTCCCATCGGGTTGTTCAATTCATGAGCAACACCTGCTGCCAGCTCACCGATAGCGGCCATTTTTTCGGATTGTATGAGCTGCTTCTGAGCTTCCTCCAGCTCGGAGGTTCTTTCCGCGATCTTCTGCTCGAGGGTACGATTGTACATCTCGACCTCTTCACGGTAATTTCTTAAGGAATCGGTCATTTTATTGAAGGATATCGCCAGCCGTCCCAGCTCATCGTTGGATTTTACCGGCACATCATGCGAGAGGTCGCCGGCGGCGATTCGCTCGGTTACATCCACAAGGTTTTCGATCGGCTTAATGATGAAGTTAACCAGCGTGATAGTCACTACGATCGCGGCGAATACCACCAGCGAGGTCAGGAAAATAGTCATCCAGACCATGCGTGAGATATCTTTTTTGACATTCTCCAGCGAAATACCCAGCCGTGCCAGACCGATTGCCTCGGCCTGAATATCCGGATCGGAGACAGACGGCATGACCACGCCCAATTCCTCCCTGGAAATTCCGCCTTCTACGGAGTATTTGAATACCGGGTAGACGAACTCGATCAGCTCCAGATTATAGTCCGGTATCTTCTTGCGCTGAGTCATTACGGTCTTACCCTGCATCATTTCACCAGCATCTTCGGGGAAAATGCTCTTAAGCGGGAATTTCGAGCCGAACATGGAAACCTGGGCGATGATACTGCCCTCGGGATTTTGAATAGCTACGAACTGGAAATCTCTTTCAACCGAGAGGGTTTTCATCAAATCGATCAGAATATATTCGGACTCGATCATCACCCCGTATTCGGAATTGTTGGCGAGCATCTTGACCAGAGAAGCGCCGCGCTTTTCGAGCTCATCGGTAATATGTTCCTTCTGGCTCTTGATCAGGAAGCCAACCAGAATGGCGGAGGTTATTATAATCAGCGCCGAAATGGCCGCAACCGCCTGAAATCTAAGAGATGCTATACTGAACCATCGCCTCATTTATAGATCTCCTTTGAAATGTCGACCAGGGACTGATCGATTTCGATTCCGATTTGGTTGGCTGTCTTGAGATTTATATGCAGATAAATTATTCCGGGGGATGCTACCGGTATTTCGGACAGCGGTTTTCCATGGAGATAGCGCATAGCCAGATTACCGGCGCGGCGTCCGATATCCTTATAATCATAATTCAGGCCCATAAGAGCTCCGCTCTTTACGAAGCTGGGCGAAAATCCCATAATCGGCTTTTGATTTCTGAGAGATACCAGAATCATGAACTTGGTTGCCTGAGGAGTGTAAATCAGATCATCGGCCGTAGTCCAGATGCCGTCGACAACCCGGCACAGCGAATCGAGAGCTATTGGAACCTCACGATCCGAGCTGATCTTGAGTGCAACAAGTTCCAGGCCAAGTTCGGGAGCTACCTCTCTGGCGTCCTCGATCAGGTCCTCGGTTTGATCGGTATAGATTACCCCGATTTTACTGATGTCCTCATGTATCATCTTGAATTTCTGAAACTGGATATCTATCGGGATGTCGAGCGATGCTCCTGTGATCGATTGATTTGAATCGGATTCATCAATAATTCCGGAGGTCTCCGGATTGAGAACGGTTGAGAAGATCAGAGGAAGTTCCGGTTTTCTTTCCTTTATTAATATTGTAGCCGGAGATCCAACCGTAATCACGAGATCGGGATGAAGAAGGTTCAGTTTAGTCAGAATTCCTTCAGGCCCCTCGGATTTCAGATTCATTTCCGAATATTCTAATTCAATATCCGCATTCTTGAGATTCTGAGTGATACCTTTGAGCGACCTGATGGATGCCACGCTGGAATCCGAACAGATGATTGCGATATGCTTTTTCTCGATCTGGGATTCCTGGGAGTATGCCTCCCCGCTTCCCATAATAAAGGAAATAATGATGCATATCAGGATCAGGCGCTTATACAATTTATGATCCTTCTTCTTTAGCAGAGCATATTTGCACGCTGCTAATCCGAAAATTACCGTTCTCACTCAGAATTTTTGTCAACACAGCCATCAGGCCCTGCAGTCTTTCCCATTTTAAAGACACAAATCCACATGCAGGGTGGATCAATAATTTATAGCATATATCGGCAATTATATTTAATCCATTACAGCCCAAAATAAAATTTCAGCTTATCCACTTTTTTGCATTAAATAATAATCAGGATTGTCGATATCAATATTGAAACTCAATACCGTCTGCCGAAAGTGAATCCTGACCTGAATATTCAAAACATTCGGCAAACGGAGGTATCTGAAGAAAAATATGCCCGTATTGATCGATAATAACTTAAACTAATAAGGAGCCCCGCGTGAAAAGCAAATTTCTTTTATGCTGCCTGGTTATTCTGGCGGTAGCCGCTTTCACAGCTCCATTACTCCATGCCGGGACATCAGGGAAGATCGCAGGAGCGGTTTACAACGCCGATACCGATGAAGAACTCCCGGGTACAACGATAAGAATTCTGGAACTGAATCAGGCGGTTCCATGTGACGCCGACGGTGAATTTTATTTCATTAATGTGCCGGTCGGAACTTACACACTGGAAGCGATCCTGATCGGTTATCAATCCATGACCAAGACCAATGTTAGGGTTCTGGTCGATCTGACAACTCCGGTGGATTTTTATCTGGTGCCCTCAGAGTTATCATCTGATAGCACAGTTGTAGTAGTGGCTGAAAGAGAACTTGTGCAGCAGGATGTCAGTTATTCTGAGAACTGGATGACAAGGGAAGAGATTATCCGCCATCCCAATTCCACCTCAGTTGACAATCTGATTGCCAACATGGCGGGTGCGGTTGTGGACGGAAGAGGCAACCTGCATCTGCGTGGCGGACGAGACGGAACGATCACTTATTATTTCGACGACGTTCCGGTGCAGGATCCCTTTACGGGAACAGCCGGAACCCGTATCTCCCCGGAAGCTTTGGAAGAGCTGTCTGTCGTGTCAGGCGGTTACCTGGCGGAATACGGCGAAGCTCTTTCAGGTGTCGTTAATGCGCTCACCAGGGAGGGCGGCGAGACATATTCCGGAAAGCTGAAACTGACCGACGGGCTTACCAAGCCCTATGATGTCAATTCCGCCGAATTCGGAAAGCTGAAACGCAACAGTCAGTATACCGGAGTATTCAATCTTGGCGGACCGATTCCGGGACTGTTTAACGCCCTGGGCGGAAAATTCTTCAGTTCGTCGGAATACCGCGACCTGGGAGGATATCTGCCGCACAACCGTCTGATCAGTTTCTCTCAGGCGAGCAAAATCACACTCAATCCGTCGCCCAAGCTGAAACTCAATCTTTACGGCAACTACTACCGTGGACAGCGCGAACGCTATGACCATCGGGATGTAAATGATGTCTCGTACGATCTCAACCTCGACGGTCTGGGCATGATAAAATCAAAATCATACAGATGGGGAACTCGGGCAACCTATACCCATTCTCCCAGCCTGGTCTTCAATCTTCAGTACAATCATTTTTATACCGAGACAAAGGTCGCCCCGGAACATCTGTTCGATACATACTGGACAGAATGGCCCGGATATTCCGAGGATGAGAATGGCGTCTATAACGGCACGATTGATGAAGACAACTATAATCCCGATTATATCGGCAATACCGGAGCCGGATTCACCGAAGGGGATGATTTCTACCCATATTATTCATATAGAAAAAACGCTTACGACAGTTTCGAAGGTGAGATCATCAGCCAGATCGATAAATACAACCAGTTTAAATTCGGTCTCGAGTATCGTTTCAACGATCTTAAATGGGATAATAAGCAGTTCTTCAATTCTCAGCCATACGGCGAGAAATATGACGTGGAACCGCGTTATGCCGCCGGATATATCCAGGATAAAATCGAGTTGGGCTATATGATACTCAATGCCGGAATCAGGGCCGATTATCTGAATGCCGCTATCAATTACTGGGAAGATCCGGTTACCAAAACGACCCGAGGCACGGCCGATCCGAAATTCGAACTGTCACCAAGGTTCGGAATCTCACACCCGATAGCATCCAACACAGTGATTCATTTCAACTACGGCTATTTTTATCAGGTGCCGCTGTATACATATATGTACACGAATTTACAGGCCGAGTTGAATTCCGGCTTCCCGATTGTGGGCAATCCTGATATGGAGCCGGAGAAGACAGTGGCTTACGAGTTCGGACTCAATCATGCGATCTCATCGGATATGACTCTGAAGGTAACATCCTATTATAAGGATGTTTCCAATCTGACCTCAACCCGTTTGGTAGAATTTCCCGGCGGATCATATACATATTATACCAATGCCGACTATGGTTCTGTAAAAGGTGTGGATATCGTAATGGTCAAGCATCATGGGAGTTCGCTTCTGGCGGGCTCTCTGAATTATTCGTATATGATCGCAAAGGGCAATGCCTCCTATGCTACTGAAGGCTATTATGACTATTTCACGCAGGATGATCCTCCGGTCTGGCCGGATCAGGAATATCCCCTGGCCTTCGATCAACGGCATAAGCTGGCATTGAACCTCGACCTGGCTGTGCCGCGCGGCTATAAATTCAAGCTGTTCGGTATGAATATGCCTTCGGCCTGGGGTCTCAATACGATATTGAGCTATGGCAGCGGGATGCCCTATACCAAGACCGATAATCTGGGCAACCGCATAGGCCCGCCCAACTCGGGCAGACTCCCGGCTTATTACAGAGTCGATCTCAGATTCGTCAAGGATTTCTATTTGGGATTTGCCAACGATACACGCTTCTCGTTCTTCGTGGAAGTCGAGAACCTCTTTGACCGCAGAAATGTCATCAATGTCTATTCCAACACGGGACTTCCCGACAATGACGGTCAGAGCTGGAATCTTAGCACCGAAGACCAGGAAGAATATAATCTACTTGAAAACGATCCTCAAAACTTCGATACCCCCCGCACGATTCGCTGGGGATTCGAATATGTGTTTTAGAGGGGAGGGATGATGAATATGAAAACGCAGAACGGATTTTGTATAATGGCAGCGTTGATCGTCCTGACCCTTTGCATGGCGGGCACGACGCTTTATGCCAAAACTGCCGAGAGCAGCGTAGGCGAGCCGCCCTCAGAAGTTATGGACTGGGTGTTTCATAACAAGGGCAACATCGTAACCACAATCTTCAACTGGGGATTGATGGGCAAATATTCAGATGTTCCCCGGGGCGAATGGCCCAAGGGATCGGGCAACAATTACATGGCCGAAATCAAGTACTGGATGGGCGCCACTCTGGCTAATGGTGATACTGTGGTTGCCAATACCGACGAGGATTTCCTTCCCGAGCCCAATTTCGCCTCCTCCGACAACGACATCAGGATAAGGCTTTCCACCGAGCAGGACCGTTACGAATATGACCAAACCGATACGGTTGGACTGGGTTTTAACCATCCAGCCTATGGATGGCGGACATACAGTCTGGAAACCAATGCCTGGGAATATAACGAGATTTATAATCCGGCAAGCGAAGAGTTTTTCCAGGGCGGTCCGATAGCGCTGCAGGAAAGTCAGTATATTATGAATGACGCCAGAAACGGTTCTCCGGCGCTGGGACTTTTGATTACGCAGACAGTTTATCAATGGAATTACGATTATAACGAGGACTACATGTTCGTGGTAGTCAGCATCAAGAATACATCGGATAATGATTACACGGATTTCGCCTTCGGTCTTTACTGCGACTTCGATGTGGGCGGATACTACCGCGGCGAGAACGGCCGTATGGGCGATCTGGTCAATTTCAACCTGGATGAAAATCTGGCCTGGACTTATGACGAGGACAACTACGATCCCGGCTGGGGCCCCTCGGTGGTGGCCGGACGTATGGGCACCAAATATATCGAGACTCCGGGCGGACTGGGTATGACCTCGTTCAGAACCGGTATCTGGGACAGCCTTCCCGATAATGACGCCGGACGTTACGCTCTGATCAACTCCGAGCAGTTCGATGAGTTCCTGCCGCCCAACGATCAGTATTATATTCAGTGTACCCGAGGTATCGATCTTGCCGCAGGTGAGGTGGTCAGAGTAGTTTATGCTCTGGTGGCCGGGCAGACCGATGAGAAACTGATCGAGAATTCGCGCATGGCACAGCTCGTTTATGACAACTATTTCGCAGGTCCCGAACCGCCGGTTCAGCCGGGTTTGAGAGCTGTGGAGGGCAATGGACTGGTTAAGCTTTACTGGAGCAATGTTGCTGAAGATTCAGAGGATCCGCTTTCCGGTGAAAAAGACTTCGTAGGATACAAGATATATAAATCGTCGAATTTCGGCGCCAGCTGGGGAGAGCTGACTTTCAATTCGGACGGCTCCCGCGGCCCGGATTACATTCCTTTGGCCGATTTCCGTGTGGATGAATCCACCGGGCTGATCCAGCATACATTCATTGACAGCAATCTGACCAACGGTTTCGAGTACTGGTATGCCGTGACCGCCTATGATGAGGGGGATGAATCGATTCCCCTGGATCCTCTGGAATCGGGCAAAGGACGTCCCGGCGAGGATTCCTCGGCCGTGAGAGCTACCCCGCGTACCGAACCGGCCGGATACTGGCCAATACAAAAGACACTCGAACACACGGTGGCCGAAGGCGGAGTGCAGAGTGATGGCGAGGTATTCGTCGAGGTATTCGATGAAAGCGCTATTCAGGGTGAAGATTTCAAGGTCGTTTTCTCGGAAGATATTTATCAGACCTACTGGCATCTTCTGGACGCTTTCACGGGCGATACTCTGCTGGCTGACCAGACCGATCAGAACGCACGGTTGGATGGAGCCCAGATGGTGAACGGCATCCAGGTCATGGTCGAAAACGGCGATAGAGAACCGCGAGAGATGGTACAGACCGATTTCTCGACTCCGGATGATACAACAGTGGCGTTGTACCAGAGCCTGGGATCGATCACCGAATACTATGGCGTGCCGACCGGCGGAGATATACATTTCAGGTCGACATACGAAATCCGCTTTACCGAGAACGGTTCCACCGGATACTGGTGGTGGGATGACGTCACTCCGGTAGACCTGCCCTTCGAAATCTGGAATACCACCTTCGGCTATCAGGTGACAGCCGAAATCATGGATCTGGAATACGACCAGGAATGGGATCCTCAGGTCGGGGATTTCATCGTAATCGTCAATCAGGAGTACGACGGCTCCCCGCATCCCGAGGCATATCCCTGGCAGCATGTCTGGGCCTTCCGCTTCAATCCGGGACAGGCCGGACAGACCGGAGATGTCTTTACGGTTTATGGAGCGCCCCTGAATTCGGCCGATGACGAATTCTATTTTTCGGCTCCGAGTATAGACGAGGAGCTGGCCTCCCAAAGCCTCGACTCGATCAAAGTCGTGCCCAATCCCTACATCGCACATGCGGAATGGGAGGTTCGCGCCGGTGAACGCCGGATCGAATTCATCCATCTTCCGGACGAGGCAACCGTGCGTATTTACACGCTTGCGGGCGATCTGGTGGTGACTCTGGAGCATGAAGGCAGCGGAACGGCGGCATGGAATCTGGAATCGGTAAACGAGCAGTCGATTGCGCCGGGAGTTTATTACTACCATGTGGAATCGAAGTATGGCGAGAAAATCGGTAAGTTTGCAATCATAAAGTAGCCAGGCAGGAGCAAAAGTATGTTTAAGAAAATATTCATAATTACGGTTTTGGCTCTGGTAATCGGCCTGGCGACCGCCTCGGCCGATGAGTTCTCCAAAGTCGGAACTGCTGGAGCTCAGTTTCTCAAGATAGGCCTCGGCGCACGCTATACAGCTTTGGGTGAAGCCGCAACAGCCGTGGTTGATGATGCTTACGGTATTTACTGGAATCCGGCCGCACTGGCAACTATCGAAAAAACGGAGCTGGCTTTTACCACCGTGGACTGGATAGAGGATGTCAGTGTTAGCCATCTGGCCTTCGCCTATCCCTGGAAGAGCGACATGTCGATTGGTTTCGGTATGACAGTCCTGAGTGTGGGCGAAATGGAAATCACGACGGTTGACGATCCGAACGGCACAGGGATTACATTCGACGCCAACAGTTTTGCGCTTTCGGCAGGAATTTCCAAGAGGCTGACCGACCGCTTTGTCTTTGGCCTTAATTTCAAATATGTCAGTGAACAGATTTCCGAGCAGCGCTCCAAGGGGTTCTGCTTCGATCTGGGTACCATGCTTTACACCGGATTCAAATCGCTGCGCATGGGCATGAGTATATCCAATCTGGGGCCGGATATGAGTTTTGACGGCAACGAGCTGGATCAGGCTCTCAACCCCGATCCGGAAAATCCCAACCGGGATGAATTCCAGTACGAGTACAGCACAGACAGCTATGATCTGCCTTTGATGTTCAGGGTCGGGCTGGCCTATGATGTTATGGACAGCCGTCAAAGTCGCTGGACGGTTTCGGCTGAAGCCAGAGACCCGAACGATAATATCGGCCAGTTTTCGCTGGGCAGTGAGTACGGCTGGAATGACATGTTTCTTTTGAGAGGCGGGTATAAATTCAATTATGCGGAAGAAGGCCTGACTCTGGGCGGTGGATTGAGACTGAATCCCACGCCCTCGACAGACCTCGAATTCGATTATGCCTGGGGCGATTTCGGCCGTCTGCAGTCGACACATCGTTTCTCAGTAGGTTTGAAGTTTTAGAATGGGGCTTGTATGAATGAACATTCGACCGGACAGTCGGATTGGAAAGCTATGCAGCAGAAATCCGAATCGGAATCGGCCGGCACGGTTTTGCTTGTCGATGACGAGGAGATAATCAGGCAACTTGGGATCAGGATACTGGAAAAATCGGGTTACAATGTGATTCTCGCCTGCGATGGGGCCGAGGCTATCCTGGCGCACAGACAGAACCACGACGAGATTGATATAACCATACTCGACATGAGTATGCCGGGTATGAACGGTTTTCAGACGATGGAAAAACTGAGAGAGGAATTCCCGAAGGCACGGGTTATGATCTCGACCGGTCATTCTCTCGAGGGTGATACCGACAGTTTGCTCCGGAAGGGATTTTGCGATGTGCTTATGAAGCCTTACCGCGCTCATGAGCTAACCGGCAAAGTCGAATCGGCCATTAAAAAGTAACGCTATATCACCGCCTTTGATATTGATAAGAGACCGCCTTATTCAGGCGGTCTTTTTTTTGAGCTTGCATTAAGCCGGAACGTGCTTATAATTAATGCAAGACGAAAGGAGGCCCCAATGCCTACATATGTACTCATGACAAAACTGCCGCCGGAAATCAGCCGCAAGATGAAGGACCGCGCCGCTGTCGGCAGGGAATGGCTCAATAAAGTCAGAGAAAAATGCCCCAGCGTCAAGTTTCTCGGGCATTATGCAGTACTTGGCCCATTTGATTT
>WJIM01000085.1 GCA_014730285.1 Candidatus Zixiibacteriota bacterium | reverse complement strand
TCATCAGATAATATGGTATTGGGTAATGATCTGACCTCCGGTACCGGCGGCGATTACAATGATGATCTAAATGACACTTACTGGATCACTTCTCCGGTAATCGACTGTGAAGACTACACCAGTGTGCAGATGATCTATTTCCACTGGCTGGGAGTTGAGGACGACCAATACGACCATGCTTATCTGCAGGTCTTCAACGGCACCGACTGGGTAACCCTGTTCGAGAACGGCTCTAGTATAAACGAGCAGTCCTGGATCGAGGAGTTCTACGACCTCTCGGCTTATGCCGACGAAAACGAGCTGTTCCAGATCAGGTTCGGCATCGGCGAAAGCGACGGCTCGGTGCAATACTGCGGATGGAATATCGATGATATCGTGCTCAAAGGTTACTATAACGGCAGTGAGTACAAGGTCAGGGTTCAGCCCGAAGTGCAGAGCCAGTATGGGCCTGCCAATGACCAGGCTGCCTATGCTCTAATGATCCGCAACCGCGGAGCATTCTTCGACACTTATAATCTTAGCTATAACGGTGACTGGGATGTCAGCTTCTGGAATGAAGCCGGTACCGATGAGATCACCGAAACCGATCCGATCGGCTCTCTCGACTCGGGCATGATTACGGTCAAGGTGGCAATACCGGAAAATACACCGCTGCATGAGTTCGATACGAGCACGGTGATAATAACCTCGCAGGGTAATCCGATGGCCAGGGATACTGCCATGATGGTCACATATTCGGCTGGAACCCCGGCCCTGATACCGTGGATGGATGATTTCCCGACCGCTACCATGAATATGCAACAATGGTTCTCCAATGCGGGGGCGACAGTCAGCGATGACGGCCTGCTTCCGCCCAGCCCACCGTATTCAATAAACCTGGATGGTGAATGCGATACTATTGTCACGCAGATGCTCAACCTCGAAGGGCAGACCGGCGCACGTCTATCCTACTGCTATCAGCAGGGCGGCGGCGGCGATGATCCGGAGACGGGTGACAATTTATGGATCCAGTACAAGAATAATGTCGGCATCTGGACAACCCTGAATACATACAGCGGCGGCGATACATCGATGAGCGAGTTCGAGTATGTCAATGTCGAACTGCCCGCCGATGCGCTGCACAGCGGCCTTCAGATAATGCTGAGGACTTACGGCGACGGCTCCAGCGCTGATGACTGGTTCGTTGATGATATTATGATTGACCTGCCGCCGAGCATGGGACTCAATCCGGCCATGCTGTCGGAGACATTGATGGCAGGCGACAGCTCTGACGGCGAACTGGTTGTCAACAACTCCGGCGACGGCAGTCTTTATTACGATATCGGTATCCAGTATATGCTCAATAAATCCTCGGCATTCGCCAAGCTGGATGCTTCAGGTATGGGCGAACCCGCCAGCCGTGATTACGGACCTGAATACTACACTCAGGACCTTGATAAAGGCGAAGAAAACGGCCTGATGGGCTACGATGTCAAATTCAATTACGGCGGCCCTGACACTTACGGATACTATTGGATGGATTCCGATGAAAGCGGCGGGCCAGTATTTAACTGGGTTGATATTTCCACTACGGGTACCGATGTTGTCTCGCAGCTTGATGATGATAACTATGTGGGACCTCTGGAAATCGGCTTCGAATTCTCCTACTACGGAAATACATACACCCAGTTCTATATCGGCTCCAACGGCATAATCGGCTTCAGTGAAAGCAATATGCAGGATCGTAGCGAGGACCCGATCCCCTCATCCTATACGCCCAATAATATAATCGCCTGGATGTGGAACGATCTCGATCCCACGGATATTGATAATCCCAACGTGCATGTCTATTATGAATCAGACGGAGAACAGCTTGTGGTTCAGTTCGTGGATTATCCCGAATACCGCGCCGATCCGGGTGATGTCGTTACAGCTGAAATAATTATCGATATCGATGGTAATATCACGATTCAATATCAGAGTATTGCCGACGGATTCGATGTGCTCAACTGTGCGGTCGGAATCGAAAATGCCAATGGTACCGACGGCCTGGAAGTTTTCTATCACAGCGCATACCTGCATGACGGCCTGGCGATTCAGTTCTCCAAGCCGTATGAATGGCTCTCGCTGGATTCGTATTCCGGCAGCGTGCTCCCGGGCGAAACTGACACTATCCCGTGCCAGTTCACGACCGAAGAGGACCTGGAAGGCGGAACATATCAGGCCGAGGTACTCATAAGCTCCAACGATCCGGAAGCTTTTGAAGCGGTTATACCGGCCAATCTCACTGTCATGAACCAGCCGCAGTATATGTGCGGTGATGCTGATGGCGATGATGCTGTCAATGTCAGTGATGCGGTCAATATCATAAACTACGTCTTCATGGGCGGCGCCGCTCCCGATCCGATGGAGGCTGGAGATGTTACCTGTGACGGTTCTGTCAATGTCAGTGATGCAGTATTTATCATAAACTATGTCTTCATTGGCGGAAACAATCCCTGCGATACCAATGGAGACGGCGAACCTGACTGTTAGGATGCCAGTATAATGTGAGCTTCCAAGGGTTTATAAATCAACCCGCCCCCGAATGTTTTCGGGGGCGGGTTTTTGTCTAATACATACCTTTTGAAAAAAATCCGGCGGACATTGACCTCTTTTCGTATTTTTATTATAATTATCTGTTCTATTGGAAAGTAATACTTAGCAAAAAGATAGAGGTCAACTATGAAAATGCTGCTTTCGGGAAATGAGGCTGTTGCCAGGGGGGCCTGGGAAGCCGGTGTAGAGATAGCCACAGCTTATCCCGGCACACCATCGACAGAAATCCTCGAGACAATTGCCATGCTGGTCAAAGAGGATATTTATGCCGAATGGTCCCCAAACGAGAAGGTCGCCTTTGAGGTGGCAATCGGGGGATCGATGGCGGGGGCAAGATCGCTTGTCTGCATGAAGCATGTGGGGCTCAATGTTGCCGCGGATCCGTTTATGACCTACGCTTACACCGGTGTAAAAGGCGGATTTGTGGTGGTTTCGGCGGATGATCCCAGCATGCACTCATCCCAGAACGAACAGGACAACAGATTCTATGCGAAATTCGCGATTATACCAATGGTGGAGCCGTCGGATTCCCAGGAGACCAAGGATATGCTGATTCAGGCCTACGAAATCTCCGAGAAATTCGACACCCCGGTTCTATATCGTCTGGTAACACGCATCTCGCATTCCAAGGGCGTGGTAAATATGGGCGACCGTGAAGAGCATACGCCCGAGGGATTTGAGCGCGATATACCCAAATATGTGATGGTCCCGGGGCATGCCCGTCTGCGCCGTAAGGTTGTACTGGATCGTCTTGAAAAGCTGAAAGAATTCGCTGAAGAAACGCCCTTAAACCGATGGGAAAAAGGCAGCAAGGAGATCGGTATTATTACCAGCGGTATTTCCTATGTTTATGCCAAAGAGGTTATGCCGGACGCATCATATCTCAAGCTGGGCTTCAGCTATCCCCTGCCCGAGAAGAAAATTCGGGAGTTTGCCGAATCGGTCGACCGCCTTTTCATAATTGAGGAGCTCGAGCCGTTTCTGGAAGAGCAGATCAAGGCAATGGGAATACAATGCGAAGGCAAAGAACACTTCACCAATTACGGGGAGCTTTCGCCGGGCGAGGTCATGAACGGTTTCGTGCATGCCGGTATACTCTCTGAGGGGGTGGAAAAGACGTACCAGACCGAAAAGCTTTTCCCCCGGCCTCCGGTGCTCTGTCCGGGATGCCCGCACAGGGGCATATTCTCGGCATTGAAGAAAATGAAAGTTCCGGTAACAGGCGACATTGGATGCTACACTCTGGCAGCCTTAAAGCCCATGGAGGTGATGGACTCCTGTATCTGCATGGGCGCCTCTATCGGTAATGCCGTCGGTATGGCCAAAGCCGGAACAGAAAAGAAGGGCGTGGTGGCTGCAATCGGAGATTCCACTTTCCTGCACTCAGGAATAACCGGTGTGCTGGATGCCGTTTACAACAAGGCCAATGTAGTAGTATTGATACTCGACAATAGAATCACGGCCATGACTGGCGGACAACATCATCCCGGAACAGGCGTTACATTAATGGGCGAAGAGACCTTCCAGGTCGACTTCGTGGAGCTTTGCAAGACTCTGGGTGTGAAGGATATTCACACAGTCGATGCCTACGATCTGGACGCCTCCAAGAAAGTGCTGAAATCGGCTCTGGAATACGACGGTCCTTCTGTGGTAATCACCAGCCGTCCCTGCGCGCTTATGCCAAACAAAATCAAGGAGACAGCATACACTGTTCTTCTGGACGAATGCAACGGCTGCAAGCTCTGCTTCCGGATCGGCTGTCCGGCCATTTATGCTTCGGAAGAGAAAACCGAGAAGGGTCATAATAAAGCGATAATCGATCCGGAAACATGCACCGGATGTACTATATGCGCACAGGTTTGTCCCAAGGATTGTATTGTTAGGGTCGACAGCCCGGCGGTGGAAGGAGCGCGGACATGAAAGATGCAGTGAATATATTAATAGTCGGTGTGGGCGGCCAGGGGGTGCTTCTGGCCTCTGAGGTGTTATCGGAAACGGCCATGAAACACGGCCAGGACGTGAAAAAGAGCGAGGTTCACGGTATGTCGCAGCGCGGCGGTGTAGTAAGCTCGCATGTGCGGATTGCGGAGACGGTCTACTCTCCTTTGATTCAGGAGGGTACTGTGGATTACCTGATGGCCTTCGAAATCTCCGAGGGACTGCGTGCCCTTGACTGGCTAAAATCGGGCGGTATACTTATAAGCTCGATGACCCGTATGGTACCGCCGATTACAACCATCGGGGATTTTGAATATCCCAAAGATCCGGCAGGAAAAATACGAGAGGTTCTCCCCGGCGCCAAAATTCTGGATGCGGACAAAATAGCCTCCGATCTTGGCAATATTCGTCTGGTAAATACTATTCTGCTGGGCGTCCTCTCAAAATCGATGGATATCCCCGAGGAGACCTGGCTGGAAGTAATAAAGAAACGAGTACCGAAAAAGTTTATCGATGCCAACCTGGAAGCATTTAAAAAGGGACGGGAATACAGCTTCGAGCCTGTCGCAGTAGGAGAGTAAGAATGGAAGATGTCGTTCTAGTGATCAACCCCGGCTCCACTTCGACAAAAATCGCTATTTACAATCGCAAGGGGCCGCTTTATGACGCCAATATTCAGCATCCGGCTGACGATTTACAGAAATTCGATAAGGTGACTGAGCAGTATGAACTGAGATTGGATGCTATCGAGGATGCCTTCAATAAACACGGCATGAATGATTATAAGGTCGTGGGCATAGCCGGACGGGGCGCCCCGACTAAACCGCTGGTCGGCGGAACGTACGAGGTCAACCGTAGAATGCTGGATGATCTGCGCTTCTGTAAATATGCGAATCATGCCTCCAATCTGGGGGCGATAATAGCCGATGAGCTGGCAAAGAAGCATCGAGTAAAAGCATATATCACCGACCCGATTACTACCGATGAGTTCATTCCCGAGTCACGCATATCGGGCGTGCCTCAGATCGAACGCAAATGCCGTTCGCATGCCTTGAATATCAAAGCCAATGCGCGCGACGCCGCGGCCAAAATCGGCAAACCGCTGGAGGAGCTGAATTTTGTGGTCTGCCATATGGGCGGTGGAATTTCTGTCTGTGCACTCCGCGGCGGCAAGGTGATCGATGTCAACGACGCTCTTCTGGGCATGGGGCCGTTTTCACCCGACCGTGCCGGAGCACTGCCGATCGGAGGGGTGGTCAAGATGTGTTTCTCGGGTGAATATACTCAGAAAGAGATCGAGACGATCTTTTCCAAGAAAAGCGGATTGATCGCCTACCTGGGTACCTCTGATCTTCGCGAAGTCGAAAAGATGATCGAGGATAAAGACGAGATCGCAACCCTGATTTTCAATGCAATGGCAATGCAAATCTCAAAAGAAATCGGCGCCATGACCGCAGTGCTTATGGGAAAAGTGGACGGTATAATCTTAACCGGCGGTATGGCCAAGTCCAGAATGCTTCTGGATAAGATAAAGGAGCATATCGGAAATCACGGCGAAATTTACGAACAGCCCGGCGAACTTGAAATGCCCGCACTCGCAGCCGGGGCATGGCGAGTGATCGATAACAAAGAAAAAGCTCTGGAGTATAAATAATGGGAAAGGAAATTCATTCCGGCGAAGGGATCATCGAAGCCGCACAGGAACTTTCCAAAAAGAACAAGCCCAAACATGTGGCTGTGGCCGCCGCTTCGGATGTGGCGGTTCTGGAAGCGGTTTCGATGGCTGTGGAGAAGAATATCTGTACCTCTACCCTGTTTGGAAATTCAGATAACGTAAAAAGGATTGTTGATGAACATAGTATCGATCTGTCGAAAGTCGAACTGGTCGATTATGCCGATCCGGTGGAAGCGGCGTATAATGCGGTTAAAATGGCGGATCAGGGCAAAGCCGATGTTATCATGAAGGGCTTTGTCTCGACCTCCGGTCTCCTGAAGACAGTCCTTTCGAGAGAATTCAATCTGCGCGGCAAAAATACTTTATCACATACCGCAGTGCTGGATATTCCCGGATATCACAAGATGCTGGGGATTACTGACGGCGGTATGGTGGTCAAGCCCGATTTCGACACCAAGATTCAGCTTGTCGAAAACAGCACGTTGATCTTTAATGCGCTCGGATTCGAGAAACCAAAGGTTGCGCTTTCCGGCGCGATCGACTATGTCGACGAGAACTTCCCCTCAACGATTCTGAACCAGAAAATTATTGAGCATTACAAGTCCGGAAATATTCCGGGATGCGAACTTGCCGGCCCGCTGACTTTCGATGCCGCCACAAACAGGGAAGTCGCAGAACGACGAGGGATTGACGATCCGGTTGCGGGTGATGCCGATATTTTCGTGGTTGACTCGATCGAGGAATGCAATATCACCAGCAAGGTGATGATCTTATTTATCAAGGCGATATTCGCGGGAGTGATTGTGGGGGCCAAAGTACCGATCTCGCTTGTATCGAGAACCGACAGCACCCAAAACAGGATGGCATCGCTTTCGATAGCATGCCTTGTAGCGCATTACCTGCAGCAGAGCGGAGGTGACCAAAATGCTTAAGACATTCGATCAGATAAAGGACCGGGTTAAATCCGCCAATCAGAAGAAGCGTGTAATGGTCTGGGATGCCGATGATGCCGGATGGCTTAAGGTTTTGAATAAATATCATTCTGAAGGTCTGGCTGCTGTCACTCTTCTGGGTGATGAAAGCAAAATCTCGAAAGCCGCGGATGATGCGGAAGTCGACATAAATAATTTCGACATAAAAAATACATCCTCGATCGAAGATGCTATCGGGCACATAAAAACCGCCATTGCCGACAGAGCCATCGATATCCTCGTGCGAGGAACAGTCGGAATCAAGGACTCGCTTAAGGCCTTGTTTGCAAAGGATGTCGGATTCAGGGTAAGGAAATCCGTGGTCTCGGCAGTATCCTGCCATTATGTGAAAGATATAGATCGCATGCTGACCGTATCCGATCCG
>WJIM01000084.1 GCA_014730285.1 Candidatus Zixiibacteriota bacterium | reverse complement strand
TTGTAAAACAGAACATTCAATTTCAGTTGGTTTTTATCTAGTTTTTCCATGGTGGCTACCCTTCATAAATCGCTCAGCTCTTTTGATAATTCCGTATTCAATCACTTAAATGGGATTTTTATCCCGAACAGCCTCTTATTATCATTAAGGATAAAAGAAAATATTATAGTTAGTATACAATGAGCAATATGTGAGTTGTTTATATTTATATCGTTCTGAAAGTTATAGAGTCTATATGATCTGATGCTTGAAGCAGGAAATCATATTATTTTAACTCATTCTGTTTTATTAATACGCCGAAATCTTTCTTTAAATTTGCCAATCTTTCAGGCGGCTGTTTTTTGTGCGGCCAGTACCTCTTCCGGATGTTTTCTGACAAATTTGTTTCTGGAAGGAAGACCCATACCGCTTATAATTAAATAAAATGCTCCGAAAGTGATTCCCAAATAACATGTTAAAAGTCTCCAGCTGCCGGTCAAAACCGGAACCATATCGCCCGGAAGCAATCCCCCGAAAATAAGCGCAAAGACGATTTCTGCTCCGCCGACAGCTCCCGGCGAGGGAACCAAAGTCATGAATGTAAACACCAGCCAGTGCAGGAGTGCATAATTCAGTATATCGGTATGCAAGCCCATTCCCGCAATCAGGGCATTGATTGCCATGTATCGGCATCCCCATCCGAAAATCGCCAGCATTATGCAGGTCAGAAACGTGCCTTTTCCGTGCCGCCAGACCAGCCCGAAGGCGGTTTTCATATCATGTTCGAATTTCTGTATGCGCGATAGAATCCGATTTTTCAAGCCTTTGATGCCTTTGGGATGAGAATCGGGAAGATCTGCTTTGACCTTGTTGACACGGTTTTTAACATATATAGAGAACGATATTCCAATGCCTGCGATTATTGCAAAGACCCACCAGTGAGCCAATATTGCACGTCCGGCTTGGAGCACATGCGGATTATTCCAGCTTTGAGTGAGCAAAATAGTAGATGATAAGAATAGTATCAGGAAGATGAAGTCTTCGATATATCCCAGAAGATAAATCATTGCCACCTGACCAACATTGAAATTCTGCCTCGTTAGATAATAGAGCTTAAGATATCCACCGCCGATTGCCGTCGGTGTGGTAACATTGCCCAGCTCACCGACCACGGTTGCCTTGAATGCAATCGAGGGCTTCATACCGCCGTTGATAACCCTGCTCCACAAATACAGGCGGGCCGAATTCGTAAAAAACGGGATCATAACCATAACTGCCGCCAAAAGCAGATACCCGAACTTCAGTTTTTTCAAATACTCATAGCTGCCCGCTTCAGATGTCAACATTACATAAACCGTACTCCCCAAAACCATGAGCGGCAGCATAATAAGAATGAACTTCAATAGCCTGTGAATATTGAAGATGTCTTTGAAGGATTTTCCTGAGGATACCTCAGGTCCCGGAACGGTTCTATTTTGAAAAGTCGTTATTTCTTTTTGCATTGGCTTTTTCTTCGAAAAGATCTTCAAACATTCTTCGGTACAGCCCGATAACCTTTTCCAGTGAAAACTCCCTTAATGTGAACTCACGGGCATTGGCTTTTAAGTATTCCAGATTTGACCTGTTATTCAGGAGCTCATCAATGGCCCTGTACATACCGTAATTGTCGCCATGCTTTACACGGTAGCCGTTTTGGCCTTCGACAACCGCGTCGATTATGCCCTCGATGTCGGATGCGATCACCGGAATGCCCCGCGAAGCCGCTTCCAGTGCTACAATACCGAAGCCCTCCATATCCCCCTCTACTTTTATATTCGGAAGGATGAACAGATCGCTGACCGCAAAAAGCAGATTTTTTAATTCGCAGTCGATATTATTTATGTAGAAAAATCGAGGATGTTTGCTGAGTTCCAGTAGTTCGTTATGCGATGTATGATAGCCCATTGCCAGCCTCAGGCCGTGATCCAGTTTTCGGCTGAGAATCATTCTGCAAATCTTCAACCACGCCGGCACCTGAAGCTTCGGCCCGGCCACGATATAGACATAATCATCCGAAAAATAGGGGAAAACATCCCTGCCGAAATGATCAAAACCTTTGCGTTTAACCGGACGTCCCAGGCTGAAAAGCACCCTTTTGCCGCGCAGGTCGATTTTCAATAGCTCCTTCAGCCTTTCATACAGCTTTTCGTCTTTCTCTATTAACCTATCGGTCTTCCTGGCAGCATTCGGAATCACCACGATTTTATCTCTGATCACACCGCGTTTCGCAACCTCTCGCGCGGTGGCCTTGCTCACACACACCACCCTGTCCAGTTTTTGCAGACCGCGTGCCACGATTTTCTGGTATGACGGAATCGGGGCAATTATATCGAGACCGTGCACCGTGGCCGCCGCGGCGCCAACCTTGCGTCCCAGAAGCGTCGGACCAAGGATCGCTGAAATACCGGCATCGCAGTACATAAGACTGGAAGCTTTAATATCGAATTTGCCATTTCCTCTGCCATTGCCGTTTCCATATCCAAGCATGGTTGAGAACAGACTGCCGAAATTCATACAGTTGGCGCGTGTTATATTATAATCGTCTTTCAGCCCGTCATAAAGACGCCGGCTGTGTTTCTGGATTCCGCCTATGCTGTGGGGATGTTGATGAGAGACAAACAGGATGCTTTTCTTATTCTTCCTGATAGGGCTTTCTCGTAAGATATCGTCTCTGACCGAAATTATTTCCTCTTTTTCCGGTTCGTATACTAAGGTTCTGTAAGGCAAAACAGTTACCAATCTTAAAGTGTTAACAATTCTGCTTCCAAGTATCTATGATCCAAAATTTATACCACCTCTCGATTCTTGCATTATCGTTTATTAAGATCAAAAAGTAAGCCTTACTTGGCTGCCATAGGCAAGACAGCCAGTTTTGATTTCGCCGCACGCCTGCTCTGTGAAGCGTGTTCGATCGGGCGAAGTCTCAGTTCTTTTGCCTCGGCTTCGAGGGCTTCAATTTTTTCCACCACGCTTTCAATTGATCCGCAGCCATTGGCGGCATATACGAATCCGAGGTGATCCAATACCTCGCAATCCAATAAATTGCGGGTGTCCAGTATATATGGTCGTGCCATGAGTTTTCTAATCCAGATGAAGTTCAGCTTTTTGAACTCCGGCCATTCGGTGAGCACCAGCAGAAGATCGACGCCGGCGCAGGCTTCGTATGGCGAATTCGCGTATACTATCTTGCGCAGCGAGCGTTTGGCCGACTCCATTGCCGCCGGATCATAGGCACATACTTTGGCTCCGCAGCTTCTGAGCTTTTTAATTATGTATAAGGCCGGGGATTCACGGGTATCGTCAGTGCCCGCCTTGAAGGCCATGCCCAGAACCGCAATATGTTTGCCCTTTAGTGAACCAAGCATCATACGCGCCTTTTCCACAACGTTTTTCTTCTGATTCCGATTGCTCTGCGTGACCGCCTTGCCGATACGCCAGTTATACTTTGCCGATTTGGCGGTATGAATCAATGCGCTGACATCTTTGGGAAGGCATGAGCCGCCGAAACCGGGACCGGGATTCAGGAAGCTGGGGCCTATACGTTTATCCATACCCAGCGCCTGTGATAAGACTCTCACATCGGCATTCAATCGTTCGCAGAGATTCGCCATCTCGTTAATAAATGCTATCTTGACTGCCAAAAATGAATTGGCGGCATATTTGATAAGCTCGGCGGTCTCATTGGTGGTTTCCATAAACGGCAAATTGCGCTCTTTCAGGGGACGGTAAATTCGACGCATTATTTCAAGGGCGTGCATAGAATTACATCCCACGATTACGCGGGAGGGATTCAGGCAGTCGTAAACAGCCGTACCTTGGCGAAGGAATTCCGGATTGGAGACAATATCGAATTGCGAATCATCGACGCCGCAGCTCCTTCCCAGTCTGCGGAGCTCAGCCGCGGTGCCAACAGGGACAGTGCTTTTTATCACTATGACCGCATATCCGGTGATGCTTAACAGAACCTGCTTCATAGCGGCATGCAAATAGGTTAGATTGGCCTCGCCGTTTTTGCCCGAGGGTGTTCCCACAGCTATATAGATTATATCCGATTCCGAAACCGCCTCGGCCAGATTGGTGGAAAACGAAAGTCTGCTTCTTCCGACATTACGCCCAACAACATCCTCCAGGCCCTCTTCATAAAGGGGCATGATACCCCTTTTTAGAAGGTCGATCTTTCGGACATCCTTATCAACGCATGTTACCTTAGACCCCCATTCGGCCAGACCTGCGCCGGTAACCAGACCGACATAGCCTGTGCCAATTACTGTTATTTTGAGGTTTGTCTGATTCAATTTAATTCTCTCCGATTCCTGGGTTTTAGTCGTGTTCATATAAATAAAATTCCTCTTGTCTCTCAGGCCGCCGCATTAAATGTGTCTTTGAATGCTGGACAGAGACGCTTATAACAGCCGCATAGTTTTTCGTAAATATTATCCCATGTCTTTTTCTCAGCCGCAATCCGTGCGGCTTTGCGCATGCTCGTCCTGAGACCGCTGTCCTCCGCAAGACGGTCCAGAGCTTGGCCGAACTCCTCATCCGACCTCGCCACGAAACCGTCGATCCCGTCTGAAACGATCTCTTTCGGCCCCAGACTGCCTGTAACAACGGCGGGCAGTCCGGATGCCATCGCCTCCAGCACAACGTTTCCGAATGTGTCAGTATGCGAGGGGAACAAAAACATGTCTGCGTCAGCATAAGCTCTTACCAGCTCATCCCCGCTCAACCTGCCGGGAAAAATACCCTGCGGCAGACTGCGTTTCATCTCTGTCAGATACGGCCCGTCACCCACAGCCATGAACTCGATATCAGGCCGATCTTTGAGCAGTTTAACCAGTAGCTGTAAATTTTTCTCCGGTGCAATTCGGCCCACATACAGCGCGCATATCTTGCCGCTTATACGGCTGCGTTTTGATGGATTGAATTTATTGCAGTCAATCCCGCGTCCGAGTATCTCTATGGGTACCCTTATCTTTTCCGAAATATTTTTTTTCACGGCCTCCGATGGCGCAAGCACAAGATCAGTTTTGTTGAAATAGTAGTTCAGCCAGTTGTGCGTGATTCTTCCTGCGGTATTGCCTATCGCTGTGCCTAATGATTTACTTATCCTTATTCTGGCGTAATGATCGAGAGCGGTATGATAAACCGCAATCGAGGGTATGCCGTTGCGCCTGGCATGATTTACGGCCGCCAATCCCATTGGATCAGGAGTGCTTGTTTGCACCAGATCAAACTTCTGACTGTTTATGTAATGTGCGGTGCGGGTATAAAAAAATCCGGCGTCAATCCACCGGATAGGATCAATCTTCACCGCCAGACGCGGGCGGTGCGTTATGATTGTAGCCGAACCGATCTTCTCGACACTATCCTCGGGACCATATGCTATTAGAGTAGTCTGAATATCACTTCGGGATAGGCGCTGGAGAAGATTGTGCCAGGTAGTAACGACACCGTCGGTCTCACCGAACTTTCCTATGTAGCCTGCTGCAACCAGTAAATGCATAATATATTTTCCCAGACAGAAAGCTATTTGTTTGCGGGCAAGATAGCAGCAATTGCGAGGGTTTCTTTTAGTTTATGTAAGAAAACTGTTTAATGGCGATTCTTGTGAAAATGGATTGTGAAAGTCAATAAATTATAAGCTGTAATACATTGTTATACAATAAGTTTGATTTGCCGTTAATTTCTTGATATAAATGTATTTTTTTTGTTAGAAAAATAAAATCGTATCAATTTATAATTAAATTGGTTAGCAACCTTGATTACACATATTTTTTTATTGGAGAAGCTATCACTCGAAGAGTAATTTTCTTCACTAACATTATATCAGCATTCCATGCTAACAATTTAAAAGTATCATTTGTAATTATTTAGGAGGAAAGAAATGTGCCTTGCCTGATTCAAAGCGAAGCGGGATTTTCTGTCCGGTATGCCAGTCATGGGAATCGGAAAGAGCTCTGATTGTGATATCATTCACAAGGACATGAAGCAGCGTCTCCCGTCCCAGAAGCTCAATTTCTTGAATTTCACCTTCGAAGTGAAAAGGCTCATCTCCTTTCATTGGCTTTACATACTCCGGTCGAATGCCCAAGGCTACCTTCTCGGAGCCGAGATCTTTCGCCTCCTCGATTCTATTCCCGGGCAGTTCAATCTTGTTGCCGGCTATACTTAGCAATAAACGGCCGTCCTCCTCGGTCAGAGTCGCATCGAGAATATTTATTGGCGTTGATCCCAGAAACTGTGCCACGAAAATGTTTGCAGGCTGGTTGTACAATTCCAGCGGCGTCCCGACCTGCTCGATCCTACCCTCATTGAGTATCGCCACTCTGTCACCCAATGTCATTGCCTCAGTCTGATCATGAGTGACATAGAGCGCGGTGATCTCAAGCCTGCGTTGAAGATTCTTAAGCTCGGTACGCATCGACATCCGAAGCTGCGCATCAAGATTGGAAAGCGGCTCATCCAGAAGAAAGATGTTCGGTTCGCGTACGATTGCCCGTGCTATGGCCACACGCTGCCTCTGACCGCCGGACAATACCGAGGGTTTGTCATCGAGCAGAGCGGTTATACTCAAAATCTCTGCCGCTTTTTTG
>WJIM01000083.1 GCA_014730285.1 Candidatus Zixiibacteriota bacterium | reverse complement strand
TTCAAAGGAGATTATACTATAAAAGAAGCCGAGCTTGATGAAACCGCTTATATTTCTGTAAATAACCTCAAAGAGCATCTTTCGGACGGCGTGATGACTGCGTCGCTGTCATACATGATAAACAAGCATGCATTATGCAGGGTGGGCTTGAATAAATCCGCACATCCGATCGAAAATCTTCTTTCGGAATGGGTTGAGATTTCCGAGCAGATGTACGCTTACAATCAATCCAAAGGACAGTCGCTTATCAGAAATATTGGCGGAGCAAACCGTTACCTCTCGCTTTATGTCAGCCCCGATGATTTCTGGGGACGGCGTACCGCCGAATACATAAAGGGCATCCTCGAACGCGAGAATATATATGTCACCATCTATTCCGAACTGCTTCGGGGCGAGGGCCGTGATTATGATATTTTCCAGCAATTCGATATGATGATCGGCAGAATCGATATGTCCAATCAAAGCCCGCCTTTTATACTGAATCAGATGGTCTTTCACTATGATCTGGCGGATATAACCAAAAACCGCTGCCTGTATTATTCAGAGAAGCATGACAGTCTTTTGGCTCTGTACTTTGAAAACCCGGAAGAGAATGAAGATATACTTAAAGAATACTATCGTGATTTGGTCGAGTTTCCCTCCGGAATACCGCTTTTTAAGCCGATTCGTCAAACAGCAATTTCAGGCCGCATAAAAAAGATCGAATTCACCGATCATGGCCTGATAGATTTGTCCACAATCGAGATTGAAGATGAAACTCAAAGGTAAACTTTCATTTTATTTTATATTAGCCACCGGGCTGCCGCTTCTTGCTACGGTGCTGATCCTGTATTTCTATCTGATAGGCGGTTTGCGCAGGATCGAAAGCGACAATGTCCGCACCGCGCTGGAAAGCGTGAGGACACATTTTGAGCGCGAGGGTGAGAATCTATCTCAGCGGGTGGGGCGCGCGCTTCGCGCAGATGACTACCAACTTCTGCAAATCCTGCTCACAAAGGATAATCAGGGGCAAATCGACCAGAGCCGGCTGATTGACTTAACCGGCGAATATCAGAATCTTCTCAAGCTGGACTTTCTGGAGATAATCTCACCCAATGGTATGGTGCTGGCCTCTGGTATCCGTCCCACCGATTTTAACCGCGCCGCAGACTTCGAGTTTATCGACCAGATTCTGGAGAACGGCACGACAACCGGATTCACCTCATACAGAATGGGTGAGGAAAAAATCCTGAGCTATTTAAACGGCCAGGTTCTGGCCTATAACGATTCAACAGTGGCCGTTTTTGTAGGCGGAATATTCCTGGACGATTATTATCTGCGCGAGATGCAGCTTCCATATAATGTTCAGTCGGCTGTTCTGTCCGGAAGAAATCTCTTTGCCTCGACTTTCGATCCGAATATCGAGGAACTCCTTAACCTCGAACTAAAGAACAGGATTGCAGAGGAATTCACTAATGAATTCGAGCTGGGCGATGTTGAATATACTCCCTATTATCAATTGCTTTACAGCCTCGAGGAGGACACACGCTATCAGATTATGCTTCTGTATCCGCCCTCCTACGCCCGTCTTTTGACCTCGCAAAGCTTCCGAATTTACGGTGTGGTTGCTATTGCCGGAATTCTAATCGCCGGTCTTCTGGGGTATGCATTCGCACAAAGGCTTTCATCCCCGATCAAGGAATTAGCCCTGGCGGCTGAAAAAATCTCCGAGGGCAGATTCGACCGCAAGATAATCTGGTTCTCCAATGACGAGCTGGGCACGCTTGTGGATGGTTTCAACGAGATGTACGACCGTCTTAAACGGTCACAGCAGAAGCTGATTCAGGCCGAGAAGCTGGCTGCATGGAATCAGATGGCACGCAAGGTGGCACATGAAATCAAAAATCCCTTAACACCGATCAAAATCTCGATCGAGGATTTAAAGCGCAGCTACCGCAAACATGAAAAGGAATACGCGCAAATTCTCGAAAGCGCCTCCTCCACTATCATAAACGAGATCGACAAACTAAAGCGCATTGTCGATGAGTTCTCATCATTTGCCAGGCTCCCCTCCCCCGATCTCAAACAGATAGATACTGTCCGGCTGGTGGAGGATTCTCTTAAGCTCTATAATAATCTGATTCAGGAAGGCCGTCTGATTATAAAAGTCAAGGATGATCCCGGCAATGTCCTGGCGGATAAAGGGCTTTTCTCGCAGGCATTGGTGAATATTGTCAAAAATTCTTTCGAGGCCGATCCCGAGGGCAAGATCGAGGTTACAATAAACCACGAAGAAGACCATGCAATCATATCGATCAAAGATCATGGTCCGGGTATATCAGATCGGATTCGCGCCCAGATGTTTACCCCCTACTTCACTACCAAAGCCGGCGGAAGCGGACTGGGGCTGGTAATTACGCAGAGAATTCTATTTGACCATGAGGCGGATATTTCCGTTAATAGTGAGGAAGGAAAAGGAACCGAGTTTGCAATCAGAATCCCGGTGGTGAAATAATATGTCCGCAAAAATACTTATTGTCGACGACGAAGAATCAATCCTCAATTCTCTATCCGGCCCCCTCGAACGCGAGGGTTATGAGATCATAACATGTGAAAATGCCGCCAAAGCAAAAAAGGAGAACGGCCGTGATGTCGATCTTTCGCTTCTGGATGTCTGGCTTCCTGACGGTGATGGTATCGAACTTCTGGAACAGTTCAAAAAGCTGTACCCGCTTCAAAGATTTATCATGATGTCCGGTCATTCCGATATCGAGACTGCGGTCAAGGCGGTAAAGATGGGCGCGCACGATTTTCTGGAAAAGCCGCTTTCGCTGGATCGGGTACTGATCTCGATCGAAAACGCACTCGAGCTTCGCCGTCTGGCTAAGGAGAACCTTTCCTTCAAACGCGAAAACGCCCGCAAATACGAGTTCGTGGGCGAGTCCGATGAAATCGAAGAGCTGAAGATACTGATAGACAGAATCGCCAAAACCGACAGCCGTGTATTGATACGCGGTGAAAATGGAACCGGCAAGGAGATAGTTGCGCGCAACATCTTCTTCAGAAGTAATCGCGCTGATAAACCGTTCGTAACTGTCAACTGCGCTGCACTTCCCGACGAGTTGATCGAATCCGAACTTTTCGGCTTCCAGAAAGGCGCGTTTACCGGCGCAACTTTCGCCCGCGGAGGACGATTCGAGGATGCCGACGGCGGCACTATCTTTCTCGACGAGATCGGCGATATGTCCGCCAAAACCCAGGCCAAGCTGCTGAGAGTACTGGAGGAGGGCGAGGTGGAACGTCTGGGCGGCGGCAAACTAAAAAAGATCGATGTGCGCGTGATCGCCGCCACCAACCGTAACCTCGAAAAAAAAATCGAGGAGGGTAAATTCCGTGAGGATTTATATTTCAGGCTCAATGTCGTACCGATCTATGTCCCGCCTTTAAGGCAGCATAAAGATGACATCCCCATTCTGGCGGAATATTTTGTCAATCGTCTCTGCGAGGACTACGGCCATAAACGAGTGAAGATTGCAAAACCGGCTTTGAACGCATTGGTAAAGTACAACTATCCCGGCAATGTCCGCGAGCTTCGAAATATTATTGAACGCCTTCTGGTAACAGGTGATTTTTCTAATATCAGCAAAGAGGATGTCGACTTTGTGCTCTCCACCGCCTCGCTCAAGGGCAGGCAGGTCGAGCTAAAAACCGCAGTCGAAGAATTCGAGCGCAGCTTTATTCTTGCTAGGATTAAGGAAACCAACGGCAACATGGCCGAGGCCGCACGCCGTCTGGGCCTTGAAAGAAGCCATCTGTACAAGAAGATGAAAGGTTTGGGGCTGGAAGTCAAAGAGCGATAAATTATTGGATTAAACTTTCATCCGCTTTCAAAGAGTCCGGCAGCACATGATCATAAATATACTCGGCGATAATATTTGCAACTACCTCGGTGCCTTCTCTGGTGAAATGAATCCCGTCATTTAGAAATATCTTCTCTAAATTTTTCAGGCTGGCGACTTTCTGCTCCAGATCGAGTAAATATGCATTGCTGGCGGCAGCAATTTCCCGAACTATTTCGTTATAGGCTTTGTGCAGTATTATAACTTCTTCCTTGCTCCCGGCATACTGATTCTCGACCAGATAATCAGCCACTCCCAGCCTGTAATGCGAGGTCGGGGCGGTTATAAATACAACCGGCACATCCTGTCCTTCAAAGCGGCTTTCGATCTCGTCCAGATTGGCTTCATATTCCTGAATCGGCACACGAACCTCATCGATAATCTGCGACTTCTCTCCTCCCGCTATCGGACGGGTCAGCTTGAAGAAGAACTGCAGGAGGCGCGAATTTTGATAGATGTGCCAGAGCACTCCAGGATCGCCGGGCGGCTCGGTCTCAGAATCAATCGAACCGTAGGCCTGCCAGTGATCGTTCCATCCGTAAAAGACCACCGCAAGATCGGGCTGAAATTTTTTCGCATAAAGCTGGGCCATAACTTTCCCTTGGTATGAGCTGTATCCGGCTACAGCCATTGTAACACATTCGATTTGAATACTGCTGTTACCGAGAAGCACATTGAAAAAGCGCTCTACGAATCTGGGATAGCCAAGCTGGGTGACCGAATCACCCAGAAATAATATACGATAAGTATTCGGCGGTTTGGGAATTTCAATTTCATCTCCGGGGAAACCATAGGAATTGACATTATCATTGGAGGATGGAAGCTTCCAGAAAAGATCTTTATCCGGCACGAAAATCGAACGCGCCTCAGGCCGCAGTACAGCGAACTGCTCCTCAGCCATATTGGCAATCCCGGAAACATAGCTGAATCCAGCAACACGCAGAGAAAGCTCCGGTACCATGATAAACAAATTCAGTACAGCAATAGTCAGTAGCCATGAATATGATCTGCCACGCTTATCAAGCATATTCGCGATCCTGCATCCACTAAAGAGGATGACAGCCAGAACCGCAATCATTATCAGCCATCGCAACGAATTAAATAGCAGTAACGCTGACAGAATTATCGATAGAATCAACGAAAGGCCGAAGATCGCTTTAGTGATTCGTAGGTTTTTTGCCTTCTCTGAATTCATATACATATCCCAATTTGATGGACAATATATAATTCATTTCGTTTAAGAAAAATATAAATCTTTTAATGAGTGCCTGACTTTATTGTAGGTCAAATCTCTTTGAGATTTGACATGATTGCAAATGTCGAAGGCATTTGAAGGGCAAAATGTGTATATCTATACCATCATTTATCTTGCATCCATCCCAAATAATACTTAAGATTCATGCGTCATTTGATCGCAACAGGAAAATCATCTATGACTATAATCTATCTCATCACAGGCGCGCTCTTATTCCTATTCTTCGTTCTTTTCGCAATAACCTCTGTCCGAGAGAAAAAGCTTCGCGCAACTATCATCAGCCTGCTGTGTGCAGTAATCACTGGCCTTTTATGGTATGTCTATTTCATAATCGTCTCTTCAAACAGCCTGCTTCTAATTGTACTCTTTGCTGCCGTAATATTATTTCTGGCGCTCTACCTTTTGCCGTTCGGAAAACCTCAAACGATCAAATCTAATCCGACAGAACAGCGTGTCGATGAGCGCGATATTATGTTTGCGCGTGAGGAATATGAGCCCGGCACAGCAAAATATAAAGCCTATTACAAAATGCGTCCGGAGAATAAAAAGATCGATGATAAGATTCGTAAGCTCCCGGAAATACTCGAACCGGGGGGACGCTATTACGAATCCGAGCTGGCATGGTATATCATCAGGCTCTTTGATTTTAATGAATCGATGATTGCTATGGTTGACGGCGAGGTTAATCCCCAAAAGGAGAGCCTTGATCCACATGCAACTACAAATCGGATCAAAGAGAAAACTCTGGAGCTTGGCGCTGATGAGGTCGGTATAGCTGATCTGAATCCGGCCTGGATCTATTCGCATGTAGGGCGAGGTCCCGAAACATGGGGCTCTGCCATCGAAAACAATCACAAATATGCTATCGCTTTCACGCTCGAAATGGATTACGGTCATGTCGAGAAAAGCCCGTATCTGCCAATCACTGAGGAAACTGCAAAACAGTATATGCACGGCGCGATTATCTCGATCAAGCTGGCCGATTATATCCGCTCACTCGGATTTCCGGCGCGAGCGCAGATCGCCGGAAGCAATTACCAGCTAATGCTGCCGCCGGTGGCCCAGGACGCCGGACTTGGCGAGCTGGGACGGCATGGTTATTTAATCTCCCCCAGATATGGTTCACGCATTCGCCTCGGGGCTGTTACAACCGATCTGCCGCTTATCCCCGACAAACCGATTGCCTTCGGAGTTCAGGACTTCTGTGAAAAGTGCAAAAAGTGCGCGGTCAACTGTCCCTCAAAAGCTATACCGTTCGGTGATAAAACTACCGTGCGCGGAATCGAAAAATGGCAGTTGAATATGGAGGTCTGCCTGATGGCGTGGCGTGTGATGGGAAGTGACTGCGGCCTCTGTATGAAGACCTGCCCCTTCAGTCATCCGAAAGCGTTCGTCCATGATATAGTCCGCCTCGGCATCAAAAACTCCCCCTTCGCCCGCACAATCTCTGCCTGGGGCGATGATTTGTTTTATGGAAAGAAGGCGTCTTATTAATAAAAAATTTCGTTAAATATTTTTCCAAAGCATAATGTTTATGGTTGACTCCGGTACCCCACATGAAATGCGGGTTTATGCGGTCATCCTGCTATATCACTTTTCAAAAACAATCATAGCAGACATATCGACATTATTTGATGGCTGTAGGTCAAAACTCTGTGAGTTTTGACACAATGTCAAATGCCGTAGGCATTTGACCTACTTCATCCCCTTCATCGATAGCGAAATTCTACTCCGTTCGAGATCAACTGAGAGGATTTTGACCTTCACCTTCTGGTTGACACGTACCACTGTCGAGGGCTCCTCGACATATTT
>WJIM01000082.1 GCA_014730285.1 Candidatus Zixiibacteriota bacterium | reverse complement strand
CTGCCTTGAGAGAGCCGTCCTGATCCGACATACGCCTTTTCCCCTGTTGGTGTAAATACAATCTCTCTTGCATACAAGGGAACAGAGGGATATTCATCAACCTGTCCGTGAAGAGAGATACCATCTATGTAATTGCCAGTCTCGGTGTCGAAAACAAAAATAATTCCCGGTATGTCATACTGCATAAAGTATCCGGGATATGTAACGTACATTTCCTGTCCATCCGGGGATATCTTCAGCGACCCCGTGGTCGTTGAGAACGGCGTCTGGAATATTATTTCTCTCTCCTGCAGATCATAGCAGGTAATGTTGATACCATCGTAATCCGATCCGGTCACGCAGTAAAGCCGTCTTCCATCAGGATGAATATCAAATGAATAAATATCGACCAAACTGTCTCGGCTATCATGAATAAACCACTGTTCCGATATCTCCCTGTTTCTGTAATCGTAAGCGGCAATAAAGGTCGAATCAAAACTGGCGGGATTAAGAACGCCATGTAGATATATGCGATTTTGATCGGATCGGAATATTGGCTGCCCTAATGATGGTGTAGATTCCGAATAAATTCTGTTGAAACCGGGCAGATTGTAGTAATGTATGCTATCATGGGCAAAGCCGATAAACAGATTCTCTTGTGTTATAAAAAGTGAACCATACTCCCGCTCAAGGCGATTAACCTCTTGAAGGGTCTGGGCATTATAAATTATTGTCAGTCTGTCAGTCAAATTTGAATTGTAGTATGATAGGGAGAGATATCGACCATCTGAAGATACACCTAGTGCCCCGGGGCTATAGATTTCATCCGTAACATACTGAACGCTATCGACCAGAGAATCGGTTTCTGTGTCGATCTTGTACAGCCATTCACTCGCGAAATCTGTGGCATACAGCCAGCCCTTGTACGGTTTAGGCTGGACCGGGCCGACCGGGCAATCCTCACAACAGGAATAGACTAGAAAAGCCAGAATTAGTGAAATAAAGCATACCATGGCTGTCATGATATTTTTTTTAATCTTTTTCAAATTACCTCCTTTCAAAATGGATCTTTAGTGTCAATTTAATCCCAAAACCGCATCACGTCCATTAATTAATCTCCATGCTTCCTCCTTCTTTCAGGTCTTATAAGATGCTACAGATGATGATGTTCAAACCCGGGATGCGTGTCAATGGCGCTATCTCAAATTCCATCATAATATACTCAAATATCCATAACGCTGTCAATCATTAATGGATTAAAATCCAGTTATGATCTCTAAATTTCCCAAAAAAGTTGACAATCACCCCAGAATACATATATTTTTAACTTCCGCATGAGGCAAGAAACAAAAACATACCAACTTTGCGGGCTGACAATACCTGCCCGGCGAAAATTTTCAAGGGGATTTACGGATGGAATCATCTAATTTGCTAATTGTATGTGCCCTTGCATTCGGCGCAGTCTTCGTGCTGCTCCTGTTTCTGGCCATTGTTATGCGCGTGATCCTGGCGGTCTTCCCACAAAGGGCGGGAGCCTCGGACGCCGCAGTTTTCGCAGCAGTGGCCGCAGCATCAACACAACTATATCCGGGAACAATCATCAAAAAGATCGAGGAAATAAAATGATTTTCACAGAGAAGCCAAAAAAGATCAGGGTAATGTTCACACCCTTCCGTGACGGGCTCCAGAGCTCGTTTGGCGGAAAAGTCAGACTTCATGATTTCCTGCCGGCCATGAAAGCCTCGGCTGAGGCCGGAATAAAACATTTCGAATTCGGCGGCGGAGCAAGGTATCAGGCACCCTATTTCTACCTGGGCGAGGACCCCTTCATCGATATGCAGAAGATGCGCGAAACCGTCGGTCCCGAATGCGATCTGCAGATTCTGACCCGATCGGTTTCGGGAGTCACGCTTACCACGCAGTCGATCGAGGGCCTCAGATTACAGGCCAAACTTATGGCCAAATATGGCACGACCTGGGACCGCAATTTCGATTACATGAACGATATCAGGAATCTGGTAAACACTGGCAAGCCGATTGTCGAAGCGGGCATGCATCATCAATGCTGTATAGCGCTGATGGGCCTGCCATTCAAATCGGACAAAGTTCATACGCCCGATTTCTACTTCAATATCGGCAAAAAGCTACTGGAAAGCGATGTGCAGATCGACAGCCTCTGCCTGAAGGATGCCAGCGGTACCACCGATCCGAAGACGATCTACGAAACCGCCAAGAGGCTGAAGAAGATTATGCCGCCTGAGATACCGCTCTGGCTGCATACCCACGACACCGGCAGTCTGGCTGTTGCCTGCTACATGGCCGGTATCGAGGCGGGTGTGGACGGTATCGACCTGGCCTGCCGCCCCATGGCAAGCGGTACGGTTCAGCCGGATGTCCGTTCGATGGCTCATTCACTCAAGGGCACCGGGTATTCGCTGGATGTCGACGAGACCAAGATGCCCAAGATCGAAAGTATGCTCAGCGAACTGATGAAAGATTACGATTTTAATCCGACTACGACTATGGCCGACGCCCGTGTGCTTGGCTTTCCGATGCCGGGCGGCGCGATCGGTCCTAATGTGCATATGATGGTCAAAGCCGGAATTATCGATAAATACTCGGAAGTGCTGGAGGAATTCCCAGTAGTGGTCGAGGCCGGAGGCGCCTGGACCTCGGTTACGCCGGGAAGCCAGCAATACTGGCTACAGGCCTTCAATAACGTGCTCTACGGACGCTGGAAAAAGATCAATGACGGTTTCGGAAAGGCCGTGCTGGGATATTTCGGCAAGACTCCGCTTCCGCCCGACCCGAATGTGGTGAAGATTGCCGAGGAACAGCTTGAACTACCTCCTATCGACGGCGATCCTCTGGAGGCGGCCCCTAAAAATATTAAGCCCGCCAAGGAAGCGCTTGAAGAACGTAATCTTGATGTCACCGATCATAACACCTTCCTGGTGCTGGCGGCGATGGTACCCGGCAAGAAGATGGAGCTCAACGAGGGTATCCGTCTCCTGACAGGCAGGCCAAAAATCGATATTCCTCTCAAGACCAAAGATAAAGATGAAGATAAAAAGGAAAAGAAAGAGGAGGTCCGCAGCCGTCTGTCACAGCAGGCCGGCGCAGCCGCTCCCACAGGCCCTATGACCACACAGTGCACTGTGGAGGAAAACGGCAAGCGCAGGGTATTCCGTATTACCATGGAACCCGCCGCCGCTACAGGAGGAGGCGGCACGGCAACCGCAGAAAAACCGGCGGCGGCCGCAACCGCAGAATCCAACGGCACACCCGTTTACTCATCCTTTGCAGGTTCGGTTGAAATAGTGGATATCATGGTAAATGTCGGCGCTCAGGTCAGCAAGGGCCAGGTGATTGCCGCTGTGGAGGCGATGAAAGCCAAACATGATATCAAGGCTCCTGTGGATGGAAAAGTGGCGAGTATTAACGCTGAAATTGGAGACGAACTGGATTCATCCAAACCGATCATGACAATTTCATAAGGGCGGTGCAATGGACACTATCATAGAATTGCTGCGGGAATCGGGATTCGCCAATTTATCCTGGGGCAACTGGGTTATGTACGCGGTTGCCGGGATTTTGATATATCTGGCTATTGCCAAGGAGTATGAGCCGCTGCTTTTGATCCCGATTGGATTCGGGATAATACTGGCCAATCTGCCTCTGGCGGATATGGGCTCGTACGGCGACGGTATAATAGCATTAATTTACAAGACAGGCATCAAGACAGAACTGCTTCCGCCTATAATATTTCTCGGAGTGGGGGTGCTAACCGACTTCCGGCCGTTATTGGGGCGTCCAATAACATTCTTATTGGGCGCGGCGGCACAGCTTGGGATTTTCATAGCCGCGCTCGGTGCGGCATATCTGCTGGGCTTCAACTTCAGGGAAGCGGCCTCGATTGGTATAATCGGCGGGGCTGACGGCCCGACCTCGATCTTTTTGTCGAGTCAGCTCGCCCCGCATCTGCTGGGACCTATTGCAGTGGCGGCCTATAGCTACATGTCGCTGGTGCCGATAATCCAGCCGCCCATCATGCGCATGCTGACCTCCAAAAAGGAACGTGCTATCGATATGCCTCAGGCCAAACCTGTTTCGCAGACAGCCGCGATCCTGTTTCCGATCATAACCGGAATACTGGCGATACTTGCCATACCCTCGAGCGCGCCGCTTCTGGGCATGCTAATGTTCGGAAATCTTCTGCGTGAATGCGGGGTTACCGACAGGCTCAAAAAAACGGCAGGAGGAGCGCTGATCGATATCGTAACGCTTTTCCTGGGAATTGCGGTCGGCGCTACTATGGCCGCGGAGAGTTTCCTGAATCTCAGCACGCTCAAGATTCTGGTGCTGGGAGCATTTGCCTTTGCCTTCAGTACCGCGGGTGGTGTTGTATTTGCAAAGACAATTAACCTGTTTCTTTCTTCGGATAAGAAAATCAATCCTTGTGTGGGCGCTGCCGGTGTCTCGGCTGTGCCGATGGCGGCGCGTGTGGTTCAGAAATTCGT
>WJIM01000081.1 GCA_014730285.1 Candidatus Zixiibacteriota bacterium | reverse complement strand
GCGTAGCTGAGACAGCCTGGGAAGGAGAATTCGCCTATCTCGTAACATTACGTGATATCACCGCGAGGCATAGGTTCGAACAAGCCCATCGCGAAAATGAAAAGCTGCTAAGTACGATAATTAAATCCACACAGATGGGCGTTATTGCCATAGACAAGCACGGGGAGATAACGATCTTCAATCCCGCAGCCGCCAAGCTTTTCAAGAGAAAGCCCGCCCAAACTATAGGCAAGAATGTCGCCTGTCTAATGCCCGAAAAGTATCGCCGGAAGCACAGCAGGGATGTTGAAAGCTATTTCCTGAAGGGTGTTCCTGATAAGGCCATTGGTAATATCGTTGAATTTGAGGCAATGCGTTCGGATGGCACCATCTTCCCGATCGAGATTTCTCTTTCCGGATGCAGGGAGGGAGAGAGCAAGTTCGTGGTTGGAATTGCCAGAGATATTTCCGCCCGTAAGGCCGCCGAGAAGGAGCTGATGGAATACTCGCAGAAAATTGAAAAAGCTAACCTTGATCTTCAGGGAGCCAATGCGAAATTGAAGGAACTGGATAAACTAAAAACGGACTTTCTTTCGGTTGCCTCTCATGAACTGAGAACACCACTTACCATAATCAGGGAATATGTTGCTTTAATCCGCGACGGATTAACCGGACCCATTAATGAGGATCAGACAGAATGTCTGGATGCTACCCTTCAAAATTGTGATCGTCTTGGAAATCTCATAAATGATATTTTGGATATTCATCGGATTGAATCCGGCAAACAGGAAATTCATCGCTGCGAAGTCGACATTGCCCGGCTTGTAAATGATTGCGTACGCGATTTTCTTCCTCAATGTCAGGCCAAAAATCAGGAGCTTAAATGCAGTCTTAAGGAATTACCTCCGGCTCTTTGTGACCCGGCCAAAATTACTCAGGTGCTTGTGAATCTGATCGGAAATGCCTTTAAGTTCACCCCCGAGGGCGGGGGCATCACCGTCAGTGCTGAATCGAGCCGAAGTGATGATATGATCAAACTGGCCGTGCTGGATACTGGAGAAGGCATCAGTGAAACCGATCGAGCCCGAATCTTCGATAAGTTCACCCAGGTTAATCGCCAGGACGGCGGAGGCTCCAAAGGGACCGGTTTGGGGCTTTCGATCGCCCAGAAAATAGTAGAGCTTCATGACGGCAGAATAGGAGTGGAAAGTATGCCGGGTGAAGGCAGTACTTTTTACTTCTGTATACCGGAGTACAAAGAACCGCTGGCGCTCAACGCATTCATCCAGGACAAACTGGCCTCGCATAATTTGATGGACTGTCCTCTTTCCATTTCTTTGCTTAAGATGGGAGATATTCTGGAGCAAGATTCGTCTCCGCGCCCGGATGACATGAACGAGGTATTCCAGGCGATAATCAATATTGCCTCGTTGGGATCCCGCGCGAATGATGAACAATTTCTAATATTGAAAGATGAATATGCTCTGGCAATTTTAAATGAGGCCGATGCGGAAGGAAGTCGGAGCATGATAGGGAGGTTATTGCGTGAGATTTCGAACCGACTGGGATGCAATATTTCCTTATACCAGGCTACAGTTCAGATTCAGGTTGAAGACAGTGTTGAAAAGATCATTAAAGATGCACGCAACAACCTCAAGCTCGTAAACCTGGGTACTTTCGGCAAGCGTGTCCTGATTGTGGATGATGACGAAAACATAATACTTTCGTTGCGGCGCGCTTTAAAGGCATCCGGGCTGGATCTTGAAATAACTTCTACTACCAACGGCTATGATGCCTGCGTTATTTTCGGCAAATGGGAGCCCGATCTGGTTATTCTGGACCTGGCAATGCCGGATTGCGACGGAAAAACTGTTCTTAAGATAATTAAAAAGTACTGTCACACACGGAATACTAAATTCCTGATATTATCGGGCCTTTCAGAGCATTTCGAGGAAATGATAAAACTGGGCGCGGATGATTGCATGACCAAGCCCTACGATAATTCAATTTTGGTCGATAAAATTAAACACCTGCTGTGTGGCTCTACCAGAGAGGTTGAAATAAAAAATGAAAATATGGTCCACTCACAATGATAACAAGGAGAGTAGCGATGTCCAAACGAAAAATATTGGTTGTCGATGATGAAAAGGATATCATTACGACTGTGAGCACCCGTCTTAAGGCGAAGGGATTCGATGTAATTACCGCCATGGACGGGAAACAAGCAACAGAAACGGCCAAGGCGGAACTGCCGGACCTGATACTTCTCGATATTGGGATGCCGATCTGCGATGGACATGCTGTTGCACAACAGCTTCGCGAGTATGATAAAACGGCCTCAATTCCGATTATCTTTCTCACTGCACGCACTAGCGAAGAGGATTTTCTTAGTGCCTATGACGAAAAAGTGTGCAAGTATGTCACCAAGCCCTTTAATCCGGATGAACTCATGGGCGTAATTGAAGAAGTCCTGCCCACTAAAGCCGAGAGAGCATGAAAAGGGACAAAATTATAAAACACGCAAATTAATCGGGAGCAAATATGGACAAGAAAAAAATTCTGCTTGCGGATGATGAGCCTGATATCATCAGAACCGTTGGCAGACGACTGAAGTCCGCAGGGTATGATGTCCTTACTGCAATGGACGGTTTTCAGGCCACCAGCATGGCTATTCAGGAGGAACCTGATGTGATCATCCTGGACATCGGTATGCCGGCAGGAGACGGTCACGCTGTAGCCGACAGGCTGAGGTCTTCCGCAAAGACATGTAATATTCCGATTGTCTTCTTAACCGCGAGGACTTCGGAGGAGGATCAGAAAAAGGCGTTCGATGCAGGGGCGGTGCATTACATTACGAATCCTTTTGACGCCGAAGAATTGCTAATTTGCATCGACGGGCTTTTCTCGGGCACATATGAAGGCACATAGCAGCATTCTATGATTTCCCTTAGTGTGCTGGCGAATGATCTTCCTGATAATAGGGAATTCATTTGTTGGGAGTATTTATTCTGATCTCAATTTACCGGGGAGTCTATCAAAATGTACAATATTCTTGTGGTTGATGACGAGTTTGGAATTCGAGAAACTATTAAACGCCGTCTGGAGTCAACGGGCCAAATGGCTGCAGATACCGCTAAAGATGGAGCGGAAGCGGCTTCCAGACTTCTCACGACCGACTATGACTGTATTCTGCTGGATATCATGATGCCTGGAATAGACGGACTGGAGGTCTGCCGCCGTCTGCGTGAAAATCCCGAGACCAGGCACATCCCCGTTATTATGGTGACCGCCATGTCAGATGAGGAGCGTGTTAAGACGGCAATGGGATATGGCATTTCCGGCTACGTTCTGAAACCCTTTAAATCTGAGGAACTGATAGGAAGAGTCCAGGCATGTTTAACCGACTCGGCTTCTGATCATTCCGTTTATGAACGTAAGGGGCAATCGTACTCCAACAATGTCTCAGCGCAGGAGAAATCTGTTACCCGGGAGAACACCAGTGTTCATGAGTACCTCTCGAGGTTCCTGCGGCTTGGAAGGGGAGAATTGGTGATTGAGCGGCTGGCAGACAAAATAAATGAAAATCCCAATATTATCCTCACCAAGGATCTGGTCGCTACGGATATAATAATCGTGGCGGACCTCTATAGGGTGGCCAACTCTGCTTTTTACGGCGGGGGAAGAGGGATATTTTCTATTTCGGATTTGCTGCGACTGGTGGGGTCCGCCGGATTCTATCACAATATCCTGGGCAGCGGTAGGACGCGAGTAAAGAGCAACAAATTGATGCAGAACTTTATACAATCCGGATTTTGGAGCAGGAATCTTTGTACGGCTTGCCTGGCCGAGGAAATGGGCGCCTGTATGAGGATGACCAATCGTGAAGAACTATACATGGCGGGGCTGCTCCATGAGATAGGGGTATTATTCTTTATCAGCTACTATCCGGAAAAATACAAGAAAATCCTGAATCAGAAAGATGCCAGCGACTCAGACAGACTGAAATTTGAAAAACAGATCTTCGGCATGGATCATGGCCGGTTGGGAACCATGATTTTGAATAAATGGAATCTGCCAGTCAGGATCCAGAATTGCTGCCTGGTACACTGGGCCTTGTTAAGCGAAGAAGATATTTTTAAACTTTCAAATTCGGAACTGCTGGTATCAGCATCAAATGCGTTAAGCCATCTTCTTGATGCTTCTGGAGATTCGTATCAGTTCTCTGCAAGATCGATCAAGCTGCTAAGGCTGTTTTTTGCAGAAAAAGGTATTAAGATCGAGCGGATTATAAAAAAGGCCACCGCCAGGATCAATGGTATAGCAGAGCAATTGAAATTCAGGTTGCCCTATGATATCGGCAAGGTAGAATCGGAGATCGCTATCCTGATTGAAAATAGCGCTGAAACAATAATGTCAAAACTTAAGGGCTGTGAATAATCAGGAAACGTGATTTGAGAATCAAATGATTTTGGGGCTTGAACGAATGACTGTACTCGAAAGCACAAAAGCCAAAAAGCCGGCAACCATCCTTATAGTCGATGATGAAGAGAATAGTTTTGATGTGCGTAAAAGAGTCCTTGAAAGTAACGGCTACAGGGTGCTGACTGCAAAAAACGGTTTGGAGGCTCTGACCCATGTGGAGCAGAAATCTCCCGATATTATCCTTCTTGATATAATGATGCCTTATATGAACGGCTTTGAGGTCTGCGAAAGGATTAAATCCTCTCCCAAATGGCGGGATATTCCCATTATCGTCATAACCGTTCTCAATGATACACAAACATATATTCGTGCAATCGATTTGGGTGCTGACGATTTTCTTACAAGGCCAATAGAGCCTTCCGCTCTGCTTGCCAGGGTTCGTGGATATCTCAGGTCAAGAGAATTATCCAGGGAAGTTGAACGTGTAAGCCGGCTAAAGCAGGATCTTACAGATATGATCATTCATGATTTGAGGGGGCCCTTGAGCTCGGTAATAGGCAATATTGATCTATTGTCTATGACTGCAAATCTTGATTCTGAGGCCAAAGATATTGCCGAACATGCCCTGAATTCTGCCCTGCAGATCAAAAAAATGCTTCAGGATATGCTGGAGGTTGAAAAGATGGAATCAGGCAGCTTTGCAGCAAATATGGAAATAACCGATATATCCGATCTGATTAAAAAAGTCCTCGAATATAGGATAAGTGCATCCGAACTGGATAAGGTGAAAGTCAATTTGCACGGACCTGATAGTCTGAAGCAATCCTGTGATCCGGAGCTTTTGTCCCGCGTTGTTCAGAATCTTGTAACAAATGCTATAAAATTCTCGGCCGCCGGATCTGAAATTAATATTCGCTGGCACAGTGAAAATGAATCCTTTTTTATGGGTGTTGAAAATCACGGGGCAGTAATTGAGAAGAAACAGCAGGAGCGAATATTCGATAAATATTTCCAGGCAAGCAAAGAATCCCGTACCGGTCAAAAAGGCATAGGTTTGGGGCTGACCTTCTGCAAGATGGCCATGGAAGCCCAGGGGGGAAACATTCAGGTCTCTTCACCTGTCCCGGGCTGGGATGATGGCATCCGCTTCGAAGTACAGCTCCCTTGTCCCTCCAATTGAAGTACATTTCAATGAACATAAATTTTCCTATGGCCGTTTATGTTTCCGCGCAGGATGGCCATCTTGTACTTGAATCGAATCGATTCAAAAGGCGGCTGATTGGAACGTGCTGATCGCTCTGGTGAGCAGTTGTGGCAGGGCACGTTGAAACAGGCTTTGGCGCATGAGAGTTTACAACGCTCTGGCCGCTTTCGCCTGCCTGATGCTGGATTTGAATGATCTCCCGGTAATCTTCATTTGTGGTTCTGCCGTATTTGGCGTTGGTATCCTAATATAAGCGGTTAAAGGTAGATTGAATTTCCTGAGATTTCTGACAAAATGATTAGTTCGGTCCTCATTGGGATCCGAGTAAATTGATTTGCATTCAAAGATTGAAATCCCCATTTGTTGTTTCTTCAAAAGCCCTCTTTTCAATGATTTACCGGCTGAATTCCAACCGGTTGTCTATGAGACATATCGGTATTGACAAGATTATATTAAGCCTTGAATTCATGTAAAATACGAATGTATTTCGCTTAAAAAGTGCAGGCAGACATACAGTTTGACTATAATCGCCATTACTACCCTCAAATAATTAACTTATTTTGCTGTTTGAATTGATACCACTGTTGAGAAGGTTAACTTATATATGTATATGGCGGGAATTTGCTTTTTCCAACATTTTACGGCGGAACTCAAAATGACGATCCGGAGTTTGATTGAATTACAGTATAAGTTTTAGATGGCAGAGTTTTTCAGTGAAGATTTCTATTTCTTTTATAGTATTGATATTAATACTGATTTTGGCTCCAACAGCGATAAAGGCCGAAAATCCGGGAATTATTCAGGGAACGGTAACAGATATGGCCACCGGCGAAACCCTTCCCGGTGCGGCGGTTTCCCTGATCGGTACAAAAATCGGCGCGGTTACAGATGCCGATGGGCGCTTTATTATTCGGAATGTACCGGCGGGAACATATTCTGTTCAGGTCTTTTTGATCGGTTACTCTGCCATGGTGATGTCGGATATTGTGGTAAGCCCATCTCGGCCGGCTGAAATTTCGATCGAAATGACCCAGACCACACTTGAATCCGATGAGGAGGTGGTTGTAAGGCCGGATTTCTTCTTGAAACCGGTTGACGCCAACCTGAGTGTGCAATCACAATCAAGCGAGGAGATCAGACGTCTTCCAGGCAGTTTCGAGGATGTGGTTCGGGCGACCGCGAATCTTCCCGGTGTGGCACAGGTTCAGGCTGGACGAAATGATCTGATTGTCAGGGGCGGGGCGCCCTCGGAGAACCTGTATCTGGTTGACAATATCGAGCTTTCCAACATTAACCATTTCGGCACCCAGGGCGCCAGCGGCGGCCCCCTGAGTTTTATAAATCTGGATTTTGTGGAAAATATACGCTTTTATACAGGCGGATTCGGGGTGAAATATGGAGACAAGCTCTCGTCTGCGCTCGACATCCGTCTGCGCGACGGCCGAACCGATCGAATCGGCGGGAAAGCAACAATTTCCGCCTCGCAGTTTGGATTGAATCTGGAGGGGCCGATCGGAGATAATGGCAGTTTCCTTTTCTCAGCCAGGCGAAGTTACCTTGATCTGATTTTCAAGGCGGCCGGTTTTGAATTCGTGCCGGAGTACTGGGATTTCTTCCTGAAAACGAAATACCAGCTAGATCGCAAAAACAGTCTGTCATTTCTGGGAATTGCCGCTCTCGATAACATTCGCTTCTTCAATGAGGATTCCGAAGATCTTTATGAAAACTCTCGCCGCCTGGACAGCGACCAAAAGCAGATTATCGGCGGGCTGTCATGGCGGCACCTGATTCCCGACGGATCAGTGACGATTTCTGCCGGACAACATTACACCAAATACGATTACCGGCAGAATGATACGCTCTTGAATCCGATTTTTATCAGCGATTCGTACGAATCGGAGACATACCTGCGCGCAGACGGTGTGTATCTTGCAGGCCGGAATCTGGTGCTGTCGTCGGGACTGCAAACCAAACTATTACTTACAAAGGGCGATATATTCCTCGACTCGTTTACATCATCTTACGGTGAGTTTTTGAGTATTGATGAAGAGCACGATATAACGACCAATAAATCCTCGGGCTATTTACAGCTTTCAAAGGACTTCAGGAATCTGCGCTTGGCCGGAGGAATCAGAGTTGATTATTTCGGTTTGATTGATAAACACTGGACAGTTGCTCCGCGCCTGTCATCATCTCTCGGGCTTTCGGAGAGTTTTTTCTTAAACGGAAGCGTGGGGCGTTATTACCAGGCGCCGTCAGTTGTGTGGATTGCATCCAACCCATATAATAAAAGGCTCAGTTTTGTCGGGAATGATCAATATATTGCCGGCTTTGAATACCGCATTCGGGATGATACAAGGCTCACCATAGAGGGCTATTACAAGCGCTACTTTAATGTCCCTGCCAGCATTCAGCAGGAATATATTGTCATGTCCAATTCAGGCGGAGGTTTCGGAGGAGCCGAGGAAAGCTTTACCTCATTCGGAATCGATTCCCTCCAGAGCGAGGGCAAAGGGCGGTCGTATGGTATGGAGATTTTCGCTGAAAAGAAGCTTTCGGAGATACCATGTTACGGCACAATAAGCCTGAGCTTCGGGAAGTCCGAATATGCCGCAATTGACGGTGTCTGGCGGGATGGCAGCTATGATCAGACATTCATAGGCAACTTAAGCGGAGGGTATATTTTCAATCAGAGCTGGGAGATCGCTACCAGGTTTCGCATTGCCACGGGGCGGCCCTATACGCCCTATGATTCCGGGGGAAACCAGGATCCCGATTTATATAATTCCCGGCGGGTTGTTACCAATCACAGCCTCGATTTTCGCGTGGACAAGCGCTGGTTTTTCAAAGGCTGGACTTTGATCACATATCTCGACATAGAAAATATCTACAACCGCAAGGCACGCGAGGTGCCGCGTTATAATGCCCGTGAAGGGGAAATCGAGACAATCAATGAGATTGGAATTTTCCCGACTCTAGGAATCAGCGCCGAGTTTTAGCGTAAGGTAAACACTCCCGCCAATCTTGCCGAGACATGTCATGCAACAACTGCGTCATTAATTAATCTCTTGCAATCAACATTCAATTAATCTTAATTAAATCAATACCAGTTACATTTTATTCAGGAGGTGAATATGAAAAAATGCCTTATTGCATTTTTTGTGATAGTGCTGCTCTTTAGTGTAGCTCGAGCTGAAGATATAGAGAGGATTCAGCCGTTTTATCCAGTCAATACCTATTCGATTGTTTGCTATGATTCAGCAACCGGGCAGTTCGGCGCGGCGGTGCAGTCGCACTGGTTCAAGGTTGCTGATGTTATCTGGGCCGAGCCTGATGTGGGAGTGGTCGCCACACAGT